>JAUMTV010000186.1 GCA_030531025.1 Turicibacter sp. | reverse complement strand
GTTGCCAATATTAGTGTTTTTTTTAAACTATTTAACTGTATAATACATTAAAAAACTCATAGGAGGGGTAGTATGCTTTTGATCATTTGTTTTATAATTTTAATTTTTCATTATTCAAATCTGCCAAGAAAATTCACTGTAATTATTTCTATCATAATGGGGATAATGTATTTTCTGTTTTTCCTGCCACCAACATCAATCGAAAGTATACCTGGCACACTTACGTTTTCAGATAGTAGCATCTCACCAGAAAATTTGCCAGTTAGCACGACCTTAATTCCTCAAGAAGTTTTAACAATGAGTATCTTATTGTTAATATTTAGTCCTTTAATCTATAGGCTTATAAAAAAATATCTGCACCAAACTGAGCTGACTAAAGAAAAAGAGTAGCTTTAATTGGAGTGGCTGGAAAGGGAACTGATTTACTGATAAAAAAACAATAAATTATCCATTATAATGTTAAAAAAAGAAATAATGAATAATGATACTTTTATAAAAAGATTTCATTTAAAATTCATTTTTGAAATCAATTGCTTTTCGATATGCTTATAATATAATACTATCGAACGAAAGGTTCAACATAAAAATTACTTTGTTAGACTGAAAGGGTCGATAAAGGGAGTTATTATAATAACTCCCTTTAATATAACCTCTAAAAAGACATTGATATGTCTTTTTTTATATGTCCATGTTAACTCTTTTTTTAAACAGAAGCTATATATCAAATCTCCTCATACATTTTTGCATGAAATGCTTTAAGCTGTTCTTTTAGTTTCTTATTTTCCACCTCTAATCGCTTTATACGACTTCTAAGAGATTCTATTAGAGCGTCTTTAGTATCCTCTGTTCGTTCTCTCTTAAGCTGTTTTGAGGTAGGAGAGTGTTCTTGTTGAGTTCTTAAGCGTTCAATCCGTTCACGAATATTAGGGTGATTGTAAAGCGTTGCTTTGCTAACACCTGATTCTTGTGAGACACTATTGAAATTAATCGGTTCTTGAGCCGTTATAAGCTGTTTAATAGCGTCATCGACTCGGTTACTGGTGTTTTGTCTTCTTTGCTCGTGAACCTTTTGCAGATGGGTTTTACGGTCATAATCAGCCATTTCATTCACCTCGTTTTCGTTTTACTCGATCCAAATTACCAAAAATAATATCACCTTGTTTGAGCATATTTAAGATAGATTGGAAAATTTCTATTTTTTTTTGACTCTTTTGTTTAATATCTTCTCGCCCATGTTGCTCGGCTAACTCCATTGATTTAGAAGTTGTCTTAACTAATAATTCATATTTCTGAATATCTAACTCTGAAAAACCAATGGCTAAATCTTTACAAGGCTTTCCACCATTACAGGTTAAGCAAGGCGGTTCTTCCATATGAGGACAAGAACCTTTGAGTCGGGCATGACAAGTTCCATAAGGATTGTCCATTGCCGTTAATTTGTGATCAAGATAAAGGGTTTCTAAAATATCTGTAGGAATATCATCACCTGGTTGGTATTGTATAATTTGATTACCATTATCAAAACTAAATACTCCTTGCTTTATCACTTCATCATAAGCTTTTCTTTTGGTATCATCTAACAATTTAGCATAGGTTAAAGTCATCTCAGGTGAAGCATGTCCTAACAAATCTTGTACAACTAATATATCAGCTCCACCATTTAACATTTTAACTCCATAAGTGTGTCTGAATTGATGCATTGTAAAATGAAAAAGAGTTCCATCATCATCTTTAATTTGATGTTGATGTGCTAACTTGTTGAGTTGCTCTCGCACCCAATCTTGTGAATAAGACTTTCCTTTTCGAGACCCACTATATCGGATGAAAATAAGATTTTCTGGATTGTTATCTTGATTGCTATTTTCTTGCGATTGCTTAATTTCTACTGCTAAAAGATTCGCAAGCTCATCGTCAATTGGGATTCGATGTCCTTCAAGCTTAACTTTTCGTATATCGGTTTGGATATAATATTTCTCTTTCAATCGCACTAAGCAGTCCGTGGTTAAATCTAAAACATCTGAAATCCGTAATCCAGACTTAAATGCAACATAAACAATTGGGATGACTTCAGGATGAAGATCGTTGATATGTTCAAATAATTGCTCTAAGACAAAATCAGGGATGTAATCAATCTTATCCGCTGATTTTTTTGGGAGTTTAGGTTTATCTTCAGGATAAATCAACTTTCGAATAGAAGTCGTAGGAGCAATTTCGTAATCGTAACGCTGAATATCTGATAAAAAGGTTTCAATTGTAGTTAATGAGCTTAAAATATATTTTACTGGGTTCGCATCTTTACGTGTCAATTGATTCTGCGCATAGTCATTTAAGTAAACAATAAATTGCTCGATATGCTGCCTATTTAATTCTTTTAAATCATTCCATGTAGGTTCTAATTTGCTAATGAAATTTAGAAATACTGAAATAATAGGAGAGTAGTTCTGGGCTGTACGTACACTAAAATTATTTCGGCTTAGTAATCGTTGTTTGGTATACTTTTTTAATGATGTTCTGAAGACAATATTACAAATTTGATTAAAATTAATATAATACTGAGTCTTACTTTTAAGATAATTAATTCCATATTTTTCATTTAGAACTCTCACATCCCAACAATCTTTTTCCCACTCTTCACGGGTATCCATTAGGTTAAAATATGTTTCATAAATGCTTCTTAAAACATTTCCAACACTTGTCTTGTTAGTATATTCCCCATGAATCGTGTTTTGGGTAGACATAGTTTTAATACCTTTACTGTTTAACCAAAATAACCATTCTTTTTCAGCCTTTTCAACATCTAAATCAAGAAGAGAATTTAGAGTTGGATATTTTTCATCTAAAAAAGCCATAAGTCTTTTAATCATTGATTGCTTACCATTAAAACAGGACGTTACCTTACATTTATCTTGAAATAGTTGATGATGAATTAAATACTTAAGTTCTAATTTTAAGTTCTCGTTTTTTGTTTGAAATGAAAAGTTTTTTCTTTGTTTATAGCCATCCTTTTGTGATTGAAATTGCTGAATGTTGAAAAAGAAATCAGCTTCCCAACTATCATTTTTTAAAAAATAGTTTGTCTTAATGTATTCAATCGTGACCGTTCTATCAGGATGAATCGTTTTTTCAGGATAAAATTTTAATGTCTGAATTACTATCTCCTTGACATTCAATTCATCTTTAGGATGTGCTAATTGAAGTGCTGCTGTCATTAAATCACCACCTATGGTTGTTTTCTATCAAGTTGAAAGGCATGTTGTGCATTTTCCCATTGTTCATATTTCTCTTCATCTGTTTGATGAACGTAAATATCCATCGTCGTTTGAATCTGAGCATGTCCTAATCGTTCTTGAACTAATTTAATATCTTTCGTTGTTTGATAATAAATCGAGGCATGAGTATGACGTAGGAGGTGAGCATGAGCATCAATTCCAGTCTTTTTTTTGAGTCGTTTAAAAAGCGATTGAACATCCGTATATTCTAATGGTTCGCCTTTATTAACACCTTTTAGTTTGACAAATAAAAAGTTCGTATCAGTCTCTAACTCATCTAAAATCTCATAAAGATAATCATCATACAAATCCATTAAATCAGATGAAATTTCAATCTTTCGTTCATCTGTTTTCAGTTTGGCACCATTTTTTAATTCACCACGATTAACGAGTTGAATATGATAACCTGCTTTATAATCTCGCTTAAAATCAGATATATATAGGGATAAAGCTTCTCCAATTCGTAATCCTGTTTCAAATAAAAGATGGATAAGAAATTCATCTCTAATGTTGGTAGTCGCATGAGCTAACTGTATAACTTGATCTTTCGTTAAGGTTTCTAATTTTTTTTTAGGCTCTTTTACTTTCAATATATTTTTAGTGACAGGATTACCTTTTGTAATATGGTGTAAAAAACCTTTGTATCGTTTACCATTTCCCACATAAATTTGTTTCATTAATTTATCCCCAACGTCAGATGGAAGTTCATCATTACGATAGAGATAATCATAAAAATTAGTGACAACTGTAATTGTTAGATTAACAGTTTTTGCTGTTAAATTAGATGTTGTAGGTGTAGCAACAATAACTTTTGAGTTTCGATAGGGATTTTGTAACCATCCTACGAATTCAGCTAATCCTTGAAGATTAATTTTCTTATAATCTCTTTCAGTTTCTTCTAAAAATGTAAAGTAATGTTTTAATCCATAACAATACGTCTTTAATGTATTGTGACTTTTACCTGTTTGATCTAAATACTTTAGATACTTAACGACTGGAACGATAGGGTTACCTTCTGAATCAATTAATAAATACTTTCGTTGACCTTGAACTTTAATTTCTTGCACATACACAATGCTACACCTTCTTCTAATTAACTTAATCTTAGTTTACTTCTTCATCTATATTTAATACATATTAAACTAAATTATTTTAATCTTGTTAATATGTCTAATATAAATAAAAATAGAGGATTTATGTCATATATTAAACATAATATCCTCTATTAATTATAGTACAGTTAACTTCCGTAGTGCTTTTTGTTTATGAAGATATTCAGTCAAAGATTGCTGTGTTAGTAGGGA
>JAUMTV010000185.1 GCA_030531025.1 Turicibacter sp. | reverse complement strand
CAATTAGTTTATTTAGATAGGGAAATTTATGATGAATCAATTGAAGCGACAAAACTATACAGAAATTTTATAGATAAGAATGGTAATCCTATTACGGGTTCTAATTTAATTACAAGTGAGACGATTAAAGAGTTAACCGTAGAGAAGATTTTTGAAAAATATCAAACTATAAGTTATCGGCAGAAGCAAGTAGATTTAACAGTTGTTGATAATACACCTTCCGATATAACAACAGATGATCTAGATTCTGCTGATGGAATTCCTTCAAACAGAAATAGAACAATGACTGTTAACATCCCTATTAAAGAAAATGGAGAAGCAGAGAATGTAGAACTTAAGTTGTACTTAGATTTGAATGGAGATGGATTATTCTCGGATGATGAAGTTGCAGCTCAACGTACTGATCTTGTAACTCCACTAAATGATTTTGAATTAAATTATAGTATACATCCTGATTTTATTGGTTTGCTCTCGTGGAAATTAGAAGTTACGAAAGGTGATTCTAATCATCCAATAAAAACTTATATAACTGGTAATATTAATTTCCATCGTTTACCAGGACAACCTAAGAAGGTTATAAGAGTTTTACAAATTTCGAATAATGAAAATTTTATGTATGCTGATGAGGAAGGAACTAAAAGTAAGCCATATGATACATTAGATTTAAGTCGTAATACAAATTTTCAACAATTGCTAAAACAAAAGGAATTAAAAGATTATGAATTTAGCATTACAATTATTTCTTTGTCTGCTTATAATAGCATAATGAAGGGTGAAGAGCTTCCGAGTTGGTATCCAGAAGCCTATCAACTATCCGAAAGTGAAAAACTAGGTATAAGAAAACTCAATGGTTATTATGATATGGTCATTTTAGGATTTGCAGATAATTATACAAATTTAGGTAAAGATATACTAGAAGATAAAGCTCTAAATCAATTACAGAATTATGTAGATACTGGACAGGGGTTAATGCTTACTCATGATACTATATTATATAATGAGGGGAATATTGAAAAGCTTCCGTCAGAAGGGTATAAAATGTTAGAAAGATTTCGTGTTTTATCTGGTCAAAGTCGTTATGCCCCATTAAATCAAAAATTTGACTCATCTATTATGTTTGATCCTGATCGTTTAGAGGGTATTTCTTCAGATGTTTGTAATAGTGGAGAAACTGAAGAAGAAAAGAAAATAAATGCAGCAAAATGTATTATGTACTCTGGGGGAACGACAGCAACCTTAATGAATAAATGGGGTTCTCAAGAATGGGCAACACAAACCGGGAATATGTCGACTCTATCCACAATGGTTTATGGAATTAATCAAGCTTTGATTACCTCGTATCCTTTTAATCTGATAGATAATATTAATAACACGATAGCTATTAGGAGAACACATGGTCAATATTTGCAATTAAACTTAGAAGATGAAGAGGTTGTTCCGTGGTTTACAAATACATACTATAATGAAAATAATGAAGGTACTCATAAGGATACAGAGCAATATGAAGTTGACAATAAAATAAATCCGTATGATGTTAGAAATAATTACTATACATATTCTCGGAAAAATATTACCTATTCTGGGACGGGTGAACAAAAACGAGAATATACCCAATATCCACAATCTGAATTGATGTTATTTGTGAACACTATTATCAAGGCTGAACGTGGAGCAAATCATGCACCAAGTTTTGAAGTTAAAAATTTATATAATGGCATGTTAGTTTCTGATAAACAAGATACGTTAATATTTGATGTTATTCCATATGATATGGATTTAGATAATATGAGAATAGAAATCGAGGCTTATGGATGTACTTCTGATCATTCATGTGATACAAAAATTGGTGATTTTAAAGATAATGGGGATCAATATCCTCGATTAAATGGTGAAAGTATTTTAGTTTCACTATCTATTAAGGATAAAGTTAGCTTATATGAAACATTACAAATAAGAGTTAAGGTAATAGATGAGCATGGAGCGGAATCCGAAACCGTTGTATATACACTTAAAGTAACTGATGCTAATCTATTAGAGATTTCTTTAAATTCAGAAGGATATTTAATTGGTGATACAGCAACTCTTAAAGCTAATATTAAAAGTGTTGGTAGTCAAGTTGTGGATGGAATTCTTAGCTTAGAAAGTATTCCATCTTTAGTGACGTTAATTGGTGATAAAGAATTTACTTTCGAATTCGATAAGATTGGAGAGTCTAGTAGTACATTCCGTGATTATCAATTTGAAGTTGTAAATTCTGATTCTATTCAAACAGGGAATAGCACCCCTGTTACGATTTCAGCTAATTATAGCTATTGTCTAGGTGAGGATTCTTCTAGTTGTGCACGGATTGAAGGAAAACGTGAAGGGGTTATTAACGTCAAACGTGGACAAATTGTCCTTAATTTTAGTAGTGATGTTGCGAATCTATTCCAAGAGAATAATGTGGAGGTTCAATTATTAAAAGCAGATGGAACATTAGTCCAGTCTAAGGCTATTAGTAGTTCGAATAATGTTATTTTTGATGCTGTTCCAAGTGGGGAGTATAAAATTAAAATACAATCACTAGAGGATTATTTATTATATGAATTGAGTGATGAAGAAGTAGAGCTATTAGAGTGGGGATCTGAACAGGAAATCGCGATTAATTATAATAATAACGTGGTAATAAAGAATTATTTTATTGATAAGGCGTCAGTTGATCTTGTTCATGGTATTTTTGAGAGTCAGACAAATCAAGCAATCACGATTAAAGAGACTACTGATGAAAATCCACAGGGTGTAACTGGGAATACACTCATTAATTTTGGAGCTACATTTACAACAACAAGAATTTCGGGAGAAATTGTTTTAAATGTCAGTGAGATGTTGAACGATTTTAATAAAGATAATATTAAGGTTTTAAGGGTTGATAAAGAATCTTCTGGATTAAAGCTAGTGCCTATTTTAGGAGCTACTGTTACAGAGCATCAAAATGTGAAAACGATGTTTAATATTCAATTACCAAATGATATTGAAGTAGGAACGGAAATTTTGATTTTTTATACTGGTTTAGTTCCTAATGTAGGAAGTAAAATAAGAAATAATATTAGAGTAGGGAGTATAAATAAAGATGTATATATTCGAGTTGAAACGAATGACTTACTAAATAGTTATCTCCCAGATTTATTCTAATAAAACAAAAAACTACACGATATGTGTAGTTTTTTGTTTTAAAGGTATGTTTTAATTATATAGAGTTAATTTTTGTTAATAAAAGGGGAGCGATGTATGAGAATTAATGATATTTTAACTGAGGCGATTCATTTAAAGGCTTCGGATATTCATATTACAGTGGGGTTACCTGCAATGATTCGTTTAAGAGGTGAGTTAACGCCTTTAAATGATGAGGTGATGACACCGAGTTTAGTGAATCAATTGGTTCAAGAAATTATTCCTAGTGAACAATTTAGTAAGTTTGAATCAGAGTTGCAATTAGACTTTTCACATAGTATTGCGGGAGTCTCACGTTTTCGCGTGAATGCTTATCATCAACGAGGGCAATGTGCTTTGGCTATTCGACCGATTCCAAACCAAATTCCAACATTAGAAGAACTAGAATTACCACAGGTGCTGAAGCAGTTAGTTGAAAAACCAAGAGGTTTAGTGTTAGTAACAGGTCCAACTGGTTCAGGGAAATCTACAACGCTTGCTGCAATGATTAACCATGTGAATCAAAATTTTTATAAGCATATCATTACTCTTGAAGATCCAATTGAATTTCAACATCGTCATCAAAAGTGTATGATTAATCAGCGCGAGATTGGTTCTGATGTACATGATTTCAATCAGGCCTTAAAAGTAGCCCTTCGTCAAGATCCAGACATTATTTTAGTAGGAGAGATGCGTGATTTAGAGACGATTCAAATTGCACTAACAGCAGCTGAAACAGGACACCTTGTCATCGGAACGTTACATACGTCATCAGCTTCTTCAACAATTGAACGCATTATTGATGTCTTTCCCGCTGATAAACAGACACAGATTCGTATGCAGTTAGCAGGGAGTTTAGTTGGTGTTGTGGCACAATGCTTATTTAAACGACAAGATGCTGATGGACGTCGTGCAGCTTGTGAGATTATGATTAATACACCTGCCATTGCGAATTTAATTCGTCAAGAAAAAGTCTACCAAATTCCAAGTGTGATTCAAACGAACCGTGATATTGGCATGCAGACGATGGAGATGGCAATTAATGAATTGTTAATGTATGGAATTATCGATGTAGCAGATGCAAAAGCTTACTTAGATTAAAGGAAACATCAGTTATTCAACGTATTTAATAGAAAGGAGGTTTAGTGATGGGTTTAATTTTTATATTAATTTTTTTCTTTGGTGCAAGTCTTGGTTCGTTTTATCATGTGGTGGGGTATCGGATGCCGATTGGTGAGAATTGGGTAAGTGATCGTTCCCGCTGCCCAGGGTGTTCACACGAGCTTCGTTTTTATGAGTTAATGCCTGTTCTTTCGTATCTTTTTCAAGGTGGGAAATGCCGCGCGTGTCAGATGAAAATCAAGCCGATTTATTTACTGTCAGAGATTTTTGCGGGACTTTTATTTGTTTTCCCTGTTTGGTTTTATGGATTTGAAGGATTTGAATCAGGAGCCATTTATATTGCCTGGGTTTTCTTATCGATGCTCATTATCATTACGGTATCGGATCTTTATTATCAGT
>JAUMTV010000184.1 GCA_030531025.1 Turicibacter sp. | reverse complement strand
TCATAATAAATTGCTAAGCCATAAGAGGATTGATTACATTGAGTATAACTAATTGATTTTACATCAATCGCATCCTCTTTGATTAACCAATTATTTACAATTCCTTCAAGCTCATCTTGTGTAGTAGCTGAAAAGATCTTTAACATAGCATCAACTCCTACACATAGTATGAGTTCATTTTAAAGAACTATGTAATGGCAAAGGAATTTTTCAGGGTCCCTATCGAACGTAGCAAAGTTCGTGGGATCATTGATTATAATACATTATTCAATGGTCAGTTATTTGATATGTTACCCGATGATGGCTTCGTATAAATTAGATTTAGCCAAGAAGTAATCAGTAGTAGCATTAGCGTAGACTTTATAAGCTTCTTCGATCATTTTAAAGTCGTTTGTTATTCCATTAAAGTATTGAATAGCTTCACTTGGTTTTTTAACATAGAACATCTCTTCTACTTTTGAAAGGTTTGAATTGACTGTTTCAAGTTCAGTTAGTAAACCTTTTAATTTTTCAAGACGATTTTTTTCTAAAGAAATAGCTTGGTCAGTTAATTCTTTTTGTTCAGTTGATAGTTTATCAGTCTTACTGTTTAATTTTGAAGTGATTTCTTTACTCATTAAATCTGTTAATTGAGTTTGTAATGTTTGTGAATTTTCATAAGCAGTATTAAATGTTTCAAACACTGCACTCATATCAGTATTATCGTTATAAGTTTCTCCAATGGTAATCAATTCTGTCACTGTAGCTTGAAGTTCGCTTAAATTTTGAGTGATTGAGAGGTCATGAACTTCTAGATTCTTTTCAATCATTGAATCAACATCATTTAATTTTGTGTAGGCTTTTGTTTCAGGTGTTTGATAAGAAAAGGCGGCCATTAAACCGATGATTAAAATGATAATAAAAATAGCATATGATAGTAGTTTCTTCATCATTAAATCCTCCTAAATTTCGTCACTATGGAAGAAGTTTCGACTAAAATGTTGATCTGGATTATAAGGTAAGAATTCATAACCTAAACTCTGATAATATTCAATAACCTTTGGTAAAGCTTCAAGTGTTGAATTTTTTTCATGGAATAATACGACAAGATTTGTGGCGTCTTTTCTTAATTCTGTGTCGTGCTTAACATCTTCAATGACTTTGTTTGCATCTGCATATTTCCAATCAAGAGAGTCAACATCCCAATCCCAACATTTAAATCCCGCTTGATTTAATGAAGTAATATGAGCAGGTGTAAATGTTCCACCACCTGTTCCGTATGGGGCACGGCATAATTGACTTTCAAATCCATTTGTTATTTCTGAAATTAATTTTTGTTCTTCTTGAAGCTCAGCGACAAAGTTAGCAGGACCATTGTCACCATATAAATGTTTATAGTCATGACTCATTGTATGCATTCCAATATAATGTCCTTCATCGATCATTTGATTAAGTACTTCACTCGCATTTGCATTGTTTGAAATAGAACTTCCAAGAACAAAGAATGTTCCTTTTACATTGTATTGATTTAAGATGTCTAAAATTTTCGGAGCATTTTTAGTTGGTCCATCGTCAAAAGTTAAATAAACAAATTTAGCATCTTGATTATGCCAACGTTTAATTTGATCTGGCATTTCAAATGTTAATTGCTCAACAGGTGATTCATTAAAGGTTAAATTCTTTTTTTGTTGTGAAGCATTTGCAAAAAAAGCACCAATGATAATAGCGATAATAACAATACTAAATAGGATATAAAAGAGTGGTGATGGTTGTTTTTTAGTTGAATAGTAATTTCGATTATAGTTAGCCATAAATAATCTCCCTTTCGTTTAATGTAAGTCTAATAGTTCATCATTTTCTAATATAATTAGATCTTGCTTAATTGGAAGATATTTTTTTAGATAATGAATAAACTCTTGTTTCGTTTTAAATTTAATTAATTGGTATGGATAAATTGGGGCATATTTTTCTAAATAGTATAAATCAGTAGCCGTATAAAATAAAAGTCCTGATTGTTCAACATAAACTTGCTTATGACTTTTATCATACATGAATAGATTAATTAACGATAATTGTTCAGGCTGATGAAAAGATAGTGTTCGGTTTTGCCAAGTCGTTTTAATCTCATTGGCCATTTGTTGTGGATCAGTGTCAGAGACTTCAATAGGTGCATAAAGGGCTGTAAAAAGCTTGAATTGATCTGAAGATAAAGACGCATATGGATTTGTTTCTATGATATCTAAATCAAAGCTATCCACTTTAAATATTGAATCTGATTGAAGTTTTAAATAATGATTAAATAGGCGAAAGGACAAAAGTTTAGAATCCAAATCATAATATGGTAAGTTGTTTTCATACCAGGTATTCATCAACTTTTTAGTGGGATACTGAATTTTAGAAGTGCTTATCTTTGTTTTAATGAGTTGATTTTTATTCATCATATTGTTGTAATCATGGATGGTATTCCAAAACAGTGTTAGATCATTTTGAGCAATCGTTTTAGGAATGAGCGTTTCTAATAGTTGTTGTGATTCTTGATCGGTAAGATTAGAGTAGGTATAAGTATCTTTTTTCACAAGGTAAAGACTTATGAGAAGAAGGAATGCTAGCAAAGAAATAATTAGTTTACGTTTCATTTAAGTTCATCTCCATCGGTAGATTGATGATGAATTCAGGATAACCCATATAGCCTGGGGCTATTTCATAACGGTCAAAAGCAATAACGACTTGTCCTTGCTCATTAATATAAAATTTTTCTTCATTTTGAAGAACTTCAAAAATATCAATCTCATCAAAGAAGAGATTATTTTCATCTTCTTTCTTTTTAGCTTCAATTTGCTTATAGATTTCAGTTCCTACTTTTGTTAAATAATCAGGACCAAATAGCGTGCGAAGTGAGATAGGGTCTCCAGTTTGTAAGTCGATATTGTAGTAGTACTGTTCTTTATAAACTGTAGAGTAAGGAATATTCTCATACTTTTTAATGATAAATGATAGATATCGATCATTATAAAATGTTGTTTGATAGCCAACCTCTACTAATAATGGTTCGATTTGAGACGGTTTGTATCCTGCTTGAATATAAGTATTATAAAGTTCATTAGCCAACTGTTCTGATTCAGAGACGCTTAAATCAATTTGTTTTTTTATTTCATAATTGATTCGATCTTCAAGTTCACTATTTCCTGTATTTTCTAGGGCAGGGACTTTAACATAAATATGTTTCATCTCATCAATTGTTTGATAGCTTCTAAACGTTAAGACTTTAACAATCTGAGTTAAAAGTGGAATATCTGATAAGTTACTAGCTAATACAGGGGAGGTGTTTAAAAGAATGACAAAGATCGTACTCATTGCGAGGGTTAGAGGAGCAAGAAGTTTGAAAAAGTATCTTTTTGATGAAGGTGGGGAAGTTTCATGAATGGTTTGTTGGATGATTTCACTTAAGTTGTCAGGAGCTTCAATCTGATCATAGATCTTTTTTGTATTTTTAAGTTTATTCATAAGGGTCAATCTCCTTATAATTGAGTTTTAATAGTTTTAACGCTTTGTAAAGTCTTGATTTAACCGTACTTAAGTTAGTATTTGTAATAGTTGAGATTTCTTCAAGAGTCATTTCCTCATAAAATCTTAAAATGATAATTGTTTTAAGGTTATCGGGTAATTTATTGACTTCTTGATATAAATTTAATTCATCTAGGTCGTATAAATCAGAGTACGGAATTTGCTCAATCTCTTCTGAAAGAGTGAACAGTTGCTTATTCTTTCGAAGATAGGTTAGACTTTCATTAACGAGGATACGATAAAACCACGTTTTAAGAAATTGAATATCTTTTAAAGATTTATATTTAGTTAAAGCTTTATAGATTGCATTTTGAACAACATCAAGGGCTGCTTGTTCTTCTCGTGTGTAACTATATGCAAATCGATAGAAGTGCTCTTGATTCGTTGTTATAAAGGTAACAAGCTGCTCATAAATATCTTCCTTATTATTTAATTTCCACACGACTGTGAATCTCCTTCCCAACCTCATCCTGTTAATTCAGTTATCTTTAACAGTCCTCCATTTATTAGACGTTTATTTGTCTAAAAAAGTTTAAATAAAATAAAAAAAATGTCCTTTTTCGACTTATTTTATGTAATTATAGCAAAAATAATAGTTAAAGGAGCGATGTTGATGGAAAAAAGATGTGAATTATGCGAACGTAGTGATATCAAATTAACAAAGCATCATGTAATCCCAAGAGAAGAAGGTGGAACAGAAAAAGATATTGTCATGATTTGTTCAGATTGTCATCGACAAATCCATGCGTTGTACTCCAATCAAGAGTTAGCCCTTCTATTATGTTCAATTGAAGCGTTAAAAGACGATGAAAAGTTGAAAAAGTTTATTCGATTTATAAAAAAGCAACCCGCATCAAAACGGACATCTGTTGCTAAGTCTAGAGAGAGAAAACGTAAATAACTGATAATTTATTTACTAGGAGAATAAGATAGTTATGGTAAGTGATTAAAAGGGGGAGAACTATGAAAAGTTGTTTAGATTATTTTAAAGAGATATGTCAAATTCCACATGGATCTGGAAATGAGAAAGCATTGAGTGATTATATTTGTTCTTATGCTAAGAAGTTAAATTTAGAATATATTCAAGATGATCATCATAGTGTCATTATTAAAAAACCAGCTATATAAGTCCAGATAAATTTTCTTCATAGAAAATTTAAGCCCTACTA
>JAUMTV010000183.1 GCA_030531025.1 Turicibacter sp. | reverse complement strand
ATAATGAATAGGTGACTTTAAAACCATGAATTATATTTCGCCTTATATATATAAAGGAGTATCTGATGAAACTTATTGAAAAAATCAAATTAATTCGTTCATTTCCTTCATCATTAGATTTAAAATATGAGCTATTCTTTACCACTTCAATCCTTGTCTTAGGCTTAGGACTAGGATTCATTTCTAAAATGCTAGATTCAAACTTAATCCTTGGGGATATCTTTACCGGTTTTGGTCCCTGGATTTTTATTGCAACACTGATTGCTGCTTATAGCCGATATCCTATTTCTGCAATGATTAACACGATGATTTTCTTTTTAGGAATGTTGCTAACTTATTATGCTTATAGCTACTTTATTTTAGGATTCTTCCCACAGTCTTACATGATGATCTGGCTCATCATGACTTTTACTTTTGTTCCAATTGCCGCTTTTATTGCCTGGTTTTCAAAAGCAAAAGGATTAATTGGCGTGATTTGCTCAGCACTTCCAATTACTATGTTATTTATACTTGGGTGTTTATTTTTCAGCTCCTATAATGTTGGCGATGACCCTATCATGCAGGAGGTCTTTTTCCGAAAAAAAATACTATATTTAACTAATTTAATCTTAGGAATTATGCTTAATATACTACTTCCACGAACTCGAAACATGAAAATCATCGTTTTCGCTATCTCCACTCTGTTAAGTAGTATTCTTTGGATAATTATCGAATTTTAATAAATTATCTTTTCTAAGAGAACATAACGTTTGCCGATTTTCTAGATTTCATAAAAAAACTCGTCGATTCGACGAGTTTTTATTTTAAGTTGATTTCTTTATAAACTTTTCCATCAAAAGTTTTAACTTTAAAGTGGTCATGATCAATAATTCCATATGAGTTGGGATGATTTTCTTTTGGTAATGTCGTTGACCCTGGATTTAACATATACACACCATCTTGTTGTTTTAATACTGGAACATGAATATGACCAAAAATAAAGATATCTCCTTCTACTAATGAGCTTGGAAGTTGTGCATCATTATAAAGATGACCATGAGAAGCCATTAGCTTTCTATTTTTTAAAGGAACAATATTGTAATCAGCCGTCATTGGAAACTCTAATACCATTTGATCCACTTCACTATCACAGTTTCCACGAATAGCAATAATTTTATCTTTGACGCTATTTAATAATTTAATAACAACTTGTGGATTATAATCTTGTGGTAATGGATTTCTTGGTCCATGATACAATAAATCACCAAGTAATACTAAGTAATCAGCTTGCTCTTCTTCAAAACGTTCTAATACTTTTTTTGCCCAATAAGCTGATCCATGAATATCTGATGCAAACATTAATTTCATCTGTTTCACTCCCTATTTTGTTTCTATCCTTATTATAACAAGAAGTTCTAACGATTTATTCCTTTTTATGAAAAAAGACTAAGATTTTACTAACTTAGAATTATTAAAAAATAAGAAAGTTCCCTAACATTATTATAAATTATCTGGGTAGCTTTCAATACTAATTAAAAATAAAAATAATTAAATTGTGTCTTAGGCTATAAATAAGCTAAACATAAAAAAACGATTGATTACCAATAACTTTCGGTAATCAATCGTCTTTTATTTATTAACTTTTCTGTTTCCCCCCAGAAAAGTTGAATGATTTATTTAATACTCCCTATGATCTCAACTGAGATCTTGTGCTTCAATAATCCTGAATTATAACAAGCTCATGTAACGTTTTAATTCCCAATCATGAACTGCTAAACGGTACTCATCATATTCAGCATGTTTAGCTTCAACGAATTTTTCAAAGATGTGAGCTCCTAAAGCATTTTTAATAACTTCATCTTGCTCTAATAATGTTAAAGCTTCTAATAATGTTCCTGGTAAAGCCTTGATTGAATGTGCATCTAACTCTTCTTGAGTCATTTCGAAGATATTTTCTTCAACTGATGCAGGTGGTGTTAATTTATTTTTAACTCCATCAAGTCCAGCTGATAAGATTGCAGCTAATGCTAAGTATGGGTTAGCTGATGGGTCTACTGAACGTACTTCTAAACGAGTTCCCATTCCGCGAGATGCAGGCACACGTACTAGTGGTGAACGGTTAGATGGTGACCATGCTACATAAACTGGTGCTTCATAACCTGGAGTTAAGCGTTTATATGAGTTAACTGTTGGGTTAGACACAGCTGTAAAGTGACGAACGTGTTTTAAGATACCAGCCATGAAGTGATATGCTGTTTCACTTAATTGTAATTCACCTTCTGGATTGTAGAATGCATTTGATCCATCTTCATTGAATAAAGAGACGTTACAGTGCATTCCTGAACCGTTGATTCCTGCAATTGGTTTTGGCATAAATGTTGCATATAATCCATGTTTACGCGCAATTGATTTAACAACTAATTTAAACGTTTGGATTTTATCACATGCAGCTAATACATCGTCATATTTGAAGTCAATCTCATGTTGACCTGGAGCAACTTCGTGGTGAGATGCTTCGATTTCAAATCCTAATTTTTCAAGTTCAATAACGATATCACGACGGCAGTTTTCTGCTAAGTCTAATGGTGCGAAATCGAAATATCCACCATGGTCATTTAATTCGCTTGTTGGCATTCCGTTTTCATCTAATTTAAATAAGAAGAATTCAGCTTCTGGCCCTAAGTTAAATTGAGCAAATCCTAAGTCTTTCATCTCCCCTAAAATACGGCGTAAGTTAGAACGTGGATCGCCAGCAAATGGTGTTCCATCTACATTGTGAACATCACAGATTAAACGTGCAATTTTAGCTTCTCCTGGAGTCCAAGGGAAGATTAACCATGTGCTTAAATCTGGATATAAGTACATGTCACTTTCTTGAATACGAGTAAATCCTTCAATTGATGATCCATCAAACATCATTTGATTATTTAATGCTTTTTCTAATTGAGATAAAGGAATCTCAACATTTTTAACAACCCCAAATAAATCTGTAAACATTAAACGGATAAAGTTTACTCCTTCTTCATGCGCAGTGCGTAAGATTTCCTCTTTAGTTAAATTTGCCATTGTCATACTCCTCCTCATAATCCACTATGAATCATAAATTTTTCCCAGTTGTAGATTCCACTCTGTTTACTAGATGAAATTTTACCACTTTTTGATTAAATTTTTAAAAATATAATCAAAAAAAGGGTCACTAAACAAGTGTTAAACAAAACACATTGTTTAATGAACCCCATTGTTCATCATCTATTAGTTTAAATATTATTTCATAAAGACGCCTTTGTCTATATTTCCATTATATGAGATTAATTTTATAAAATCAACTATTTTTTTTATAACTTTTAATAATTCTTTCTGAAAGCTCTAACTTGCTAATACGTAATTCCATACTTCTTTTTTGAATATAACGATGTGCTTCATCTTCAGTCATGTTTTCATGCTGCTGTAAAGCACGCTTAGCTAAGCGAATTGCTTTTTCAGTTCTTTTTTCCTTTTCGAGTTGATTAACTTTTGATTCAAGTTGACGAACGGTTTGTCCGTATTTACTCAGTACGCGTAACATCGTCACTAAGACAATCGTCTGAATTGGTTTCTCACAAAACTCAAAATATGGATCTTGACGATAATAAAATTTTTGATAGGACTTTCCAATCAATAAGACTGCTTGACGTTCATGAATTAATGTTTCTACGAGTGATATTATACTCATTCCTGGCAAATCTTCATCTACAATTACTACTTGGGGTGATAATGCTTTTGACCGACGAATTAAGTCATATCCATCTGTCGATATCCCAACGACTTCATAGCCATTACCTGTTACTTGGGATCTAATTGATGACACTAATTTGTCTGATTGTGACGCAATAATAACACGCTCTCCCATTAATCCACCCTTTTCTCATCACATAACCTATTCATAATTTCTCATAGTAAGCTTATTTTCATCTGACATTTTGACAACTACACATTTTTTAAAAAATAACTTACCCATAATTATGATGCCTTTAAACACTTGATTTGTCAACATTTACACCATCAAAAATGGAAAAAAAGAGCAATTATGAAATTTAGAATCTCATTTTTATTGCTCATGATGACTTTATAACTAGTGTAAGTTGTTTAGTTAAAAAATATTCATTTTTCTTACTCCCAATAAAGTATATAACAAAAGGAATCGAAAAAAGCCGATTCCTTTAAGTTTTAAATTATTTTGTTAACCAGCTTTCATCGCTTGGATTTTGACGCCATGCTGATAATTTTTCAATTGATTCTGTTGAGATTTTTCCAATTTCAGCTGCTACTTCAACTAATGTTTGATAGTTACATAATGAAACATTTTTGCATGATGCAGCTTCTAAATTTTTTAATCCAGTTTCTAATTCATATGAGAAGATAGACACAATCCCTAATACGTCACATCCTAATTCGCGTAATACTTCAACAGCCTCAATAGAAGATTTTCCTGTTGAGATTAAATCTTCAACAACAACAACTTTCATTCCTTCTTTAACTAAACCTTCAACTTGGTTTCCACGTCCATGTTTTTTAGCTGATGAACGAACATATCCCATTGGTAAATCTAATTTATCTGCCATGATTGCTGCGTGAGGAATTCCTGCTGTCGCTGTTCCCATTAACATTTCACATTCTGGATAATGTTTTTTTACGATTTCACATAATCCAGCTTCAATATCACGACGAACTTCTGGATATGATAATGTTAAACGGTTATCACAATAAATAGGTGACTTAATTCCTGATGTCCAAGTAAATGGGTTTTCTGGACGTAATAATACCGCATTAATATTTAATAAGTGTTTTGCAATTTTATTTTTCATAAATTTTCTCTCCTTAATAGATATATAAGTCCAGATAAGTTTTTTACATCGTAAAAAACTTTTAGGCCCTACTAAT
>JAUMTV010000182.1 GCA_030531025.1 Turicibacter sp. | reverse complement strand
TTTCCTATTGTAGCGCTAAAAGTTTTCTTAATGTGAAAAACTACCCATATATATAAGTCCAGATAAGTTTTTCATATCGGAAAACTTTTAGCTGGACTATAGTCTGTCTTAGTATTAAAGCGGCTCCTCAACCAAGTATGTTATAAAAATATGAAATATATATCTGTTTCTATATATATATATCTTAAATGATACGATACATTTACTCGAAGACTAATATAAACTGAGATGATTCGCTATTTCTTTTATTTTCTATCCCTCGATGAATATATTAGAGTGTAGTATTTTGTCGTTTTTTTATCTGTGCAATGTTTAATTATATCTTAATTTTTGAAATTTTGGTAGCATTTATGAAAAAGGGATGTCAGTTTAACTTGAAAACGACATCCCAAATTTTTTAGCGAACAGTATCTAGTGTTTCTTTTAAAATGGAAACTGATTTTGTTAACTGCTCTCGTTCTTCTTTTGTAATATTTAAGTTGAAAACTTCGCGAATTCCGTTACGATTGACAATCGCCGGCATCCCAGTAAAGATATCATGAAGACCATATTGACCATCTAAATAAACTGAAACTGGTAAGACTGAGTTTTCATCATTTAAAATGGCTTTAACGATTCGCATCGTACACATCCCGATTCCATAGTAAGTAGCACGTTTACGTTCGATGATGTGATATGCAGCATCACGGACATTGACATAGATTTGTTCTAAGTCTTCCATTTTATATTCTGGATGATCTTTAATAATATCAAAGATTGGTTTAACACCGACTGTTGTATGTGACCATAATGGAGTTTCTGTATCACCATGTTCTCCAACGATGTAACCATGGACGTTACGTGGGTCAACATCTAAGTATTTACCAATTTGGTGTCGTAAACGGGCAGTATCAAGTGTTGTTCCTGTTCCGATAACACGGTGTTTGGGTAATCCAGATTCTTGCCAAGCAATATAAGTTAAGACATCGACTGGATTACTTGCAATTAAGAAAATCCCATTAAATCCTGATTTCATAACGTTACGAACAACATCTCGCATAATTTTAGCATTACGTTCAACTAACGCTAAACGCGTTTCCCCAGGTTGTTGGTTAACACCTGCGGTAATAACTACGATATCAGCTGTTTTACAGTCCTCATAAGTCCCAGCCCAAATTTCAATATTTTCAGGCCCAAAGGCGATCCCATGGCTTAAGTCCATAGCCTCTCCTTCAGCTTTATCATGATTCACGTCAATCAAGACTAACTCTTCAGCTCCACCTTGGTTTACCATCGAATAGGCGAAACTCATTCCAACAAATCCTGTACCAACTAATACTACACGTCTTGTTCCAGTTTGCATAACAATACCTCCTTTCAAATTACTTCATTATTATATGTATCTTTAACATTTCTAAAGATGAAATTTGTCGATAATATTTGGTTGTTGTCGTATAAATTGGGTTCAATTCGTATGATATAATTAAAAATTATGAAGCTCTAAAAGAGGTGAGATAAAATGTTACAGTTAAAGCATACTAAATTAGAAGACGTTCATCGTGTCATGGAAATCATCGAGCAAGCACAACTTTATTTTAAAGAACAAGGCATTGATCAATGGCAGAATGGTTATCCAAATACAAACGTCATTAAAAATGATATTCATAAAAATCATAGTTACATTTTAACTAAAGATGAGATGATTGTTGCAACGGCTGTCATTTCATTTGAAGAAGAACCTACTTATCGTGAAATCTTTGAGGGAGCATGGAAAAGTCATCAAGACTATGCTGTTATGCATCGAGTAGCCGTTGATCCTTCGTTTAAAGGTAAAGGGATTGCTTCTGAGATTATACGTCATACAGAATTGATGTGTAAACAAAATGGTGTATCGAGTATAAAAATTGATACGCACGAAGATAATCATTCTATGCAACGATCTTTAATTAAAAATGGATTTGAATATTGTGGCGTTATTTATTTAACTGATGGCAGTAAACGTGTTGCGTTTGAAAAAACATTAGCTTAAGAGGATGTAAAAATAGCCACCTATGATAAAATCTTTCATAGCTTAACACCTTCTTACTTTTAATTTGTTCTTTCTTCTTTGCTCAATCATGAATTAGTGTCTAATCATTATTATCGACCATTTTATTTAGATAATAAATAAAAAAACAGCTATTTTGTTACATCATACAAAAAAGTGCCGTTAACATTAACGGCACTTTTTATTATTCTGCTACTTTTTCCACTGATTGTGGTTGAACGATTTCTTTATCGATTCCAACGATATCCATGATTTTTTGTGAACGTTCACGTGTTGATCCAGTAATCATTTCATACTTCACATTTTCAGCATTTAAGAAATTTAAGATCGCATCATCTACCATTTGAGCCACTTCTTCATCTTGCCAACGAACACCATCTTTTTTGTATCCAAACTCGCGTGGAACAAAGAAGATATAATCATATTGAGGTAAATCACGAATAGCTAAACTATATAAATCATTTAAAATTTCAATTTCTTTTTTAGTGCGTTTTTTATCACCAAGCATTAAACGTCCATAAATATATGGAACAAATGTTGCATAATCAGTAATCGCATAATCATGCCCATCTAATGCTTTTTCTAAATGTAATTGCCCTAAGTAAATTCCATATTGCTCTGAAATTGACTCGATCATTCCTTTGTCACGTAAATAATCTGTACTATATTCAGTCGCAACTCCGACATTAATATCGCGAATTTTTAAGTCCACATATAATTGTTGAATTAACGTTGTTTTACCACATCTTGGTCCACCTAGAATTGCAATTCTTACTGTCATTTTTCACTTCTCCAATGTATAGATATTTGTCATCATAACCATCTTTTAAAGTTAAATTATATCAACAAATATGCGTTTTTTCAACGACAATTTCTGTGTGATTAAGACAATATATACCATTTAAAAACAAAATCTTGTCATTAAAATAACTTTTTATTTTTGAGCTGTACGATATTGAATCGCTAATCCTTTTAAGAAATTACGTAAATAACGATCACCACATTCTTTATAATTTTTATGCCCTTCTTTACGAAGCACGGCACTTAATTCACTTTTTGAAATTTTAACGCCTGCTAATCCTAAAATATCAAGAACTTCTTCCGCTGTTAAAGCTAAGGCAATTTTTAATTTTTTTAGGACAATGTTATTCACATTATTACGACGAATAGTTACTGGATTTTCAGGTTGGTTTGGTTTATTTTCTTGTGGACCACGTTTGAAAATAATTAATCCATTTAAGAAAGCATCTAACATTTTATTATTACATGGTAATGTTTCAGCACTTTCTTTATCTTGAAATCCAAACTCTTCTTTGACTTTAGTTAACATTTTTTTCACTTCTTCTTCTGTTACCGAGACACCACCAAGTTTAAAAATTTTAACCATTTGTCCATCTTTTAAATTAAGCGCATATCGTATACGAATTAAAATATCGTTATTATTCATGAATAAACCTCCATTATTTTGTTACATCTTACATACAGAAATCAGACTAGCTTTCAAGCTAACTTATCCCGCCACCTTATTATAATGATTTTGGTGTTACTAATTCTAAATGATAAAAGTCTTCGTACCCATAATCACCTACATGATTTAAGTAAACTCGAATAATGGCACGAATATTTGTTCCACAGCTACGAAGTTCATCTTCTAATTCATCACTCTGATGATAATCAATTAATCGCTCAACTATTTCAGAAATTGTGGCACGATCAAGTTCTAAAAGTTCGACATTTGATTCAATATAGCTACCTTCTCTTAAAAACATCACTAAATAATGCTGATCCATCTTCTAACCTCCTGATGTTATATTTTCTTTATTATATCACAACTTAAACCGAGTTAATCAGTTGAATATCACTATCCCTCTTCATCCTTTTCCATTATTTAATTACTCTTTTTTATCGACAAGTTTTTCAAATCAGAGTATACTTAGTAAGATTTGCAACACGAAATATCGCCAAAGGGTGTGGAAAATATGCGCTTAAATAAATTTATTAGTGAATCTGGAAAAGCTTCTCGTCGACAAGCCGACAAGTTAATCGAAGAAGGACGCGTGAGATTAAATGGCCGTAAAGCAAGAATCGGTGATCAAGTGAATCCTGGAGATGAAGTTTTAGTTAATGGACAACTAATTCGGTTAGCTCGTAACAATGTTTATATCGCTTTAAATAAACCAGTTGGTATCACTTGTACGACTGAAAAAAATGTTAAAGGAAATATCATCGATCTAGTCAACCATCCATTACGCATCTTCAATATTGGTCGTTTAGATAAAGATTCAGATGGATTAATCTTATTGACGAATGATGGAGATATTGTCAATGAAATTTTACGTGCCGAAAACAATCATGAAAAAGAATACATCGTGTCTGTTGATAAGCCAATCACACCTGAATTTATTGAAAAAATGTCTAAAGGAGTCCGTATTTTAGGAACAAAAACATTACCTTGCAAAGTCGAACAACTTTCAAAATACGAATTTAAAATAATTTTAACTCAAGGATTAAATCGTCAAATTCGACGTATGTGTGAAGCATTAGGCTACGAAGTTTATCGTCTTCAACGTATACGTATTATGAATATTAATTTAGGTCATTTACCTGTTGGTCAATGGCGTGACTTAACTAAAAAAGAAAAGACTCGTTTATTTCAAGATTTAAATTATACTCCTCAAGAATGGTAATAAAAATTGCACCTATTAATAGGTGCAATTTTTATTTATATGACAAATTGTCAATACAAATGCGACACTTTCTCACGAAATAGCTCGAATGAAGTTTTCCAACCTAAACATTTTTGAAGAAAATTTTTCCTACCTAGTAGTAATAAAAACGAAATCGTATCTCTCCCCTACTATATATAAACAGAAATAAAATCTACATTTATCACGACACACTAAATGTTTGATAGTTG
>JAUMTV010000181.1 GCA_030531025.1 Turicibacter sp. | reverse complement strand
TTTTAAAATTTAATTTCTCTTAATGAACGACCTAACTTCTTATTAATGATAGTCACTTTTCCATGCTCAAGATAAAACACTTGAAAAATTGGATTCGTCGCATCTTTAAAAATTCCTTTTAGTTTCTCTTGTCGATCAAGAATTTTTTGTTTTAACGTTAGATCCTCTGAAAATTTTACTTCCCCATAAAGACGGATCATCGTTCCATCCTCAGCTGTTACAGAAAAAGCAACTTGCGGATATTTAATTAATTGATGGTAAACATTTTTAGTCGAATGGGTACAAAAGATAAAACATCCCTCTTCCTCAAATTGTAATTGAAATGGACGGACATCTGGATATCCTTCATTTATAGTTGCTAAAAATCCATTTACCTGGGGTTGTAAATATTTTAATACTTCCTTCATCTCATCCTCCTTATTACTTCAGACCTTTAATCTTCTCTATATAAATACAGAAAAGATTCTTACACACTTATCATCTATCCCAGTTTTTAAAACTTTTTTATACCAACATGTGGTATAACCCTGGGTCACCTAGCGAAGAGTGTAACGAACCATCCAAAATTGCTAGGGTATGGTTACCTATGATGTATGAAGTAAATGTCTCGTCAATTCGTATGATAAAAAGTTTTTCAACTGTGAGAAACTTATCTATATAAGTCCAGATAAGTTTTTCATATCGGAAAACTTTTAGCTGGACTATAGGATGCCTTAGTATTAAAGCGGCTTACCAACTAAGACTGATGTAGCATTATAAAATACATTTCTGTTTATATATAGACTTATCTATTATACTTATCTTTAAAGTCCAAAAGCAATGGGCTTGTTCAAACCTCTAACTTCATATAAAATGTAATCAAAGAAGAAAAGGAGGAATAGTCATGGATTTAAATAAAAAAATCTGTTACTGCTTCAACGTAACAGTAGGCGATATTAAAGAAGAAATTGAAACTGGATCAACAACTTTACAAGAAATTCAATCTGAAACTAAAGCAGGTATGGCTTGCAAAGGATGCGTAAAACGTCTACAAGAAACAATCGACGCTTTATTAGCAGAAAAAGCTGAATAATTCGACAAAAAAGAGAGGAAAGCTATAGATTTCCTCTCTTTTAATTATTAACGGATTCATAAGTTTGTCGTAAAATAATACTTCCAACAAAATCACTAATACTATAGTTCACTTTATAATTTCCTGATTCTTCAATTGTTAATCGATACCCATCTTTAGTTTCTTCAAGAGGAATATTTTCTCCTAATCCATCTAAAACCTCAAAGGTAATTTCTCCATTCTCACGAGACAAATGATATTCTAATTCAAGTTCCGTTCCTTCAGTGAAATAATCTTCAGTTAATATTCCCTCTTCTGTCGTAACCTCATTCACATCAATTATCGACTCTACAGTTCCTACTACTTTCGAACCAGTAACATACCCGTATAAAAACATTCCTAATGTAGGTAAAAGCGAAATAATTAAAGAAATAATAGCAACTAAAATAAAAGTTTTCTTATATTTTAAAATAATCTTCATACTCTATCCTCCTTATTTTAATGACGATGAACAACTGGGGCAATAGTTCCAGCATGCTTCAACCGCTTTTTTACAGTATGGACACTGATTTTTTAATGTTTGACCACAATTTGGACAGGTTACAAAATCTTGTCTAATCTTTTCATTACATGTTGGACATCGATAATCGAAGCTTCGACTAATTAATAAATAAATAATGAGCGGTAACGGTAACAATACTGGATAAATAATCGGAAACACGGCAAAAATGGCCCAGATTGATGCTAAGCGATCCTGACGCTCCTTGGCATCTAAATAAATCCAAACGACTTGCCCAATTCCAAAACAAACGACAACAAATAAAATCAATCCTACTAATAAAGTATTAATTATCATAAATTCTCAATCTCCTTATATCTAACTATTAATAAAACGACTGATGAAATTAACAAATAAATGCCACCTAAAGCTAAAACCTCTTTATTAAATCCAATCCATCTAAAAATTAACACTTGTGCAACAACACAAGAAATAACTAACAATCCGATTAATAATTTAAGATATTGTCTTTGTTGACGCTGCTTTATTAAATTTGCAGACTGAATTAACTTTAATGTATCAATCTCCTTGATTAGTCCGATTTCTTCTAGTTGTTCGTCTTTTAGAACCTCCATCCTCTAACCTCCTATCAGTCTTTTATCTTCTTTCTAATCTTTTGAATAGCTTGATAAATCCGTGATTTCGTTGTACCAGTAGCAACCCCAAATAATTGAGAAACTTCCTCGATACTATATCCATAATAATGCTTTAAAATAAAGCTCATTCGTTGTTCTTCACTCATTTCTTGTAAAGCATTGATTGCCTCTTTAAATTGCAACTGCATTAAAGCATCCTTCTCTCCATGAGTAAATAGTGATTCAATCACTTGATCATCATAAATGATTCGATGTTGCTTTCGAACTTCATTACGATAAAGATTCGTTGCAATCTGTATTAAATAAGTTAGAAATTTACTATCTCCACGAAATTTTCCAATATTTATCGTAGCCTTAAGTAATGTTTCTTGGACTAAATCTTCAGCTAAATGCACATCTCCGGATAATTTAATTAGATAACCATAAACGGATTTATAATGCATTTGAAATAAAATATTTAAACAATGTCGATCCCCAGTTATAGCCCGTTCGATCAGCTGCTGCTCATCCACTCTCTCACTTCCTTTCACTAATAAGACACCGTACTTTTAAAAAAGTTCATTCTTTTTTAATAATTTTAATTTAATTGAAAAGTTAACATTTTATTTACTAATCATTTTTTATAAAAAGGGCTGCACTTTTTGTACAGCCCTTAACTTCAATAGTTCCCTTTCCCTCGACTTTAGTAGAGGTACAACCTTATAATATTTAACTGATTTTATCCTCCAATTAAGAAGTCAAAAATATTTTCTAAATCACTTGTTGTTCCTTTATAAATTTCTGTATATTTACACTTTGTACACGTAATCGTTGTAAATTTTCGATTTTGAACATCAAATACTTTTGAAAATCCACCACCTGTTGCACAAAATTCATCTACTTCATACTCATGATTGTGGCATTTTGGACACACGTAGTTTTCAATATTCATCATATTTCCCCCAAATATTTTATATTATAGTAAATAATAGGATTTCTTTTCATGATTTCTCTGTTTTCTAATCATTATCTATAGAGAAACAGAAATGTATTTCATCATTCTACATCAGTCTTAGTTGATCGCTTGCTTTAAGGCCCAGACAAACTATCATCTAGCTAAAAGTTATCCGATATTAAAAATTTATCTGGACTTATCTAGTCATAAAAATAGTCTTTTTAGCAGATACTACTTTTAATATTGACGATAATCTTCTATTTTTTATTTTCTTCACACTTTTCTTTTTGACGTTCGATGATTTTAATCAAAAGAATGACAATAGTAGAAAGAAAACAAATTGCATAAAAACTAATAATAAAATTAATCATTAATAACAACAGCCGTTCCGTAAGCTACCATTTCGGCAGCTCCAGCCATCACTGATGATGACATTAAACGTAAGCCTACAATAGCATTTGCTCCTTGAGCCTTAGCATCCTCAACCATACGACCGATGGCTATTTGGCGTGCTTCTGTTAGCATTTCATTGTAACCAATTAATTCCCCACCGACTAAGTTTTTAAAAGAAGCTCCAATATCTCTTCCGATATTTTTTGAACGTACGGTACTTCCCTTCACTAACCCTTTTACTTCAATAATTTCTTTTGCTGGAATCTAATCAGTTGTCACGATGAACATAGAAAATTCCTCCGTTTCTTAAGTTATCATTAGAATACCATATTTATGAACCTAATTATGTTAATTTATGTACCTTTTTTACATTTTTTTACGATGATAAGCTCACACAACGGATAAAACTTGAAAACATAGGAGACAGAGGAGTATAATAAATAAATGTATAGTTAGTATTCTGACAATCGTCATTTAATTAAAATTTAATTTAGGAGTGATACCCAATGGGTCGTAAGTGGAATAATATTAAATACGGTAAAGCAGCAAAAGATGCCGCTCGTTCAAAAGTTTTAGCTCGTTTCGGAAAAGAAATTTACATGGCAGCTAAAAATGGTGATCCAGATCCAGCCTTAAACCGTAACTTAGCTTCTGTTATTGACCGTGCTAAAGTTGCAGGGGTTAACCGTGAAATCATTGACCGCGCAATCAATAAAGCAAAAGGTGGTTCAGATGAGAGCTACGATTTCATCCGTTATGAAGGATATGGACCAAATGGTTCTGCCGTTATCGTTGATACATTAACAGACAACGTAAACCGTACAGTTGCTGAAGTTCGTTCAGCTTTCAATAAAAATGGTGGGAAAATCGGTGTAAGTGGTGCCGTATCATTCATGTTCGAAGCAACTGCTTTATTCGGATTTAATGGAAACTCTGCTGATGAAATCTTAGAAGGATTAATGGAAGCAGACGTAGACGTTCGTGACGTTGAAGAAGAAGATGGAGAAATCACAGTATATGCTGATCAAGATCAATTCCATGCCGTACAAACAGCATTAAATGAAATGGGAATCACTGAATTCGAAGTGGCTGAATTAACAATGTTACCATCTTCAACAGTTGAATTAGAAGGTGACGCATTAGCTAAATTCTTAAAATTATTAGATGTTTTAGAAGACTTAGATGATGTACAACAAGTACACCACAACGTAGAAATGCCTGAAGAAGAAGAATAAAATAACAAGATGAAGCAAATGTTTTGCTTCTCGTAAAGATTATTCACTTTAACTTTTGATAAACCACGTACAAAAAAAGTACGTGGTTTTTATCTGTTTAATTATTAGGGACTAATGTTTAACTGACAGATACCGTTCTTTTATAAAAAACGACAGATTGTAATATTAAGTGCGACACATAAAAAAACTCATAAATAGGATCTTTG
>JAUMTV010000180.1 GCA_030531025.1 Turicibacter sp. | reverse complement strand
CTAAGTTAAAGATTGCTTCTCTTTTTTATGTTAAATAACTTTTTAAAAATAGATAGTTCAGATGCATAAAACAAAGTAAATTACGCATGATAAGATTATCAAGTTGATTAAGTGAAAGAGAGGTATCTACATCAGATGTCACAACATGCTTTAAAACAAAAATGGTATCAAAAAATTAGAATTGTAGAAGCACAAACTGAGTTAGGACAAATGTATTATCTGATGGATGATGAACTTAATTTCATTCCTTATGTGAAAGAATATTTGAATATGATACAAGCAAGAGCAGAACGAGAAGTGGCTCCTAATACTATCCGAACTTACTGTTATCTGTTGTGGTACTTTATTGTTTTCCTAACAATGAAAGGATGGGATGTGTTAGCCCTTGATGGGCAACCTGATAGGTTAATCCAATTTAAATTATGGTTGAACAACCCTTATCGCTTTTATGAGAACGTAACGCTTTTAAATGATAGTGATACATTTAAATATGAGGCAGATACTTTAAAAGCTAAAACAATGAATGCCATTTTAAGTCAAGTAAGTTCGTTATACTTGTGGTTAAAAGCTTCTCATCGAATCAAAGAAAATCCAGTTGTTTACCGTAATGTAATGGTAACTTCATCTATGAGAGATAAGGATATGTTAGCTCACATAAGAAGGAATCAAACAACACAAGTAAATACCTTAAAATCTAAAGTTCCTAAGGTGATTCCCAAAACCATCGATAACAAAGATTTCAAACGGTATTTAGATGATGTTAATTTATTAAGAGATAAAATTATTCTGCTTTGCCTCAAAGAAGGTGGATTGCGTTCAAATGAATTGCTTGGGATTCGTTTAGAAGACATTGATTTTGCTGAGCAAGGAGTTTGGATACGATTTAGAGCAAATAACTCCAACAAGGCTCGTGCTAAAGCAGGTTATGGAAGAGATAGATTTGTTCACCTTCCAACTGATTTAATGGTTCTCATTGATAGATATATCAGCTCTGAATGGTTAAATAGCAATCCAAAAGAAGATTTTCTATTTGTCGTTGTTGGTAGTCATATCCCTATTGATAATGGAAGTGCTATGACTAAATCAACATTAGATTCTATCTTTAAGTATCGTAGCAAAAAGACAGGAATCAAATTACATCCTCACATGTTAAGACATACACATGCCACAGAGTTAGCACGAGAATATATTTCAAAAGGAGAACCTATTAATTGGGAATATATTTCTAAACGATTAGGTCATGCAAGTGTCAAAACAACAATGGACACTTATGCTCATCTAACCCCTGAAGATAATAAACAAGAATACAGCCGAATGATAGGGTACCGAGAAAATAAACGAAAGGAGAAATAAGATTTGTCTGCACCCAAAAAAATCTCTCAACAAGAAGAACAATTAAAGATTGAAAATACCATTTTATTTCCAATTGAAAAAATGGACATATCTTGGATGACTCCTGCTCAAAAAAAATTCTATGGAGTGTTATCAAAAGATGAAAATAAAGGATTAAAATATGATGACATATCTAAATTGGCTGGATATAAAAGTTCAGGTCCCTGGTATAAAGCAATCAAAGATGAACGTTTCGTTAAGATATTAGAGTTAATAGGCGTTCAGGCTAAATTACAAAATGATCATTATTCATCGCACGATGAAGTAGAATATATTAAAAATCCTAAAGAACGGGAAGAGTATCTTAAAAATGATGTTTGGGATATGAGGAAACTGTTTAAAGATTATCCAAGACATCAAACTCCTCAAAAGTATATCGTAGATTTTGGTTTAATTAAAAATTTTAATATTAGAACCCAAATTAAACGATACTTTAAAAATCAATTATCCACATGGTATCCAAGGACTTTTGGAAATACGATAAGGGAAATCAAACCCTTTTTCGATGTAATGTATGACTCATTTCCTTCTCTAAACTCATTATCAGAGTTAGAGCGAGAGAAACATATTGAAGCTATTTTAAGTAGCCTAACTGTTTCTAAAAAACTAAAAAAGAAAATAATACAGACGATTAAAACAATGTTTGAATATATGTACCATCATAAATGGGATAACGCACCTTCCATCGGTCTATTAACTAAGTACGATGTCCCTAAGGTTGAAGAAACACTCTCACGCCCCATTCCACCTGAAATTAAAATACAACTCGATGACTACCTTGAGTCAACAATCATTCCGCTATTAGAAGAGGGCGCATCTACCCCAATTATTGAACCACAATACTGGGATTTAATAATTGTTATTCGATATACGGGAAGACGATTTGAAGATATTGCACATTTAATTGCAAAGCATACAGATAAAAGTATGGAGTGTTTACAATATGATTTAGATGGGGACCCTCAACTCTATTTAGACCATCGAATTGCTAAAATCGAAAAGGACCTAAGAATTCCGATTGGCCATTTAAAAGATTCAAATGGAAGAAATATGGTTGAACGAGCAATCTTAAGGCAAAGCGAAAGAGTGAAAGATTTATCTCCTGCTCCAGACGGTTTTCAGTATTTATTTAGAGAACCCAAGATGGAAAATAGAGGTGGCCATTCTAAAGTAGTTTTAAACTCACAAGGAGAAAATATAGTCGAGTGTATAAATTACGATACATTTAATACGAATATAATTCTTCCAAAAATATCTGAACAAATTCCACTTAAAAATTTAGATGGAACTTTATATAAAATTTCTGCTCATCAATTCCGTCATACCGTAGCTACTGAAATGATTGATGCAGGTGTTGATGTTTACGCAGTAAAAGAATTTTTAGGACATTCTTCTATTGCCATGACTGAGAAATACATTAAAGTTTATCAACAAAAATTAAAAAAAGAATTCAAAGAGAAATTAAGTCGTTCGGATGCTACCTTGATTAAAGAAAACCTAACTGAAGAAGAAGCTCTTTATGACAATACATGGGTTAAAAATAAAATTTTTGCCGTCTTTGAACAGGGTGATGGATGTTGTGAACATCCCTATAAAATGCCTGCCTGTCCTCATATGAGCTGTAAAACTTGTATTAAAAAGAAGATTTACCCAAGGCATTTACAATCGGTCAAAGACACGATTGAAAGTTTTACGATACACCGTGATAATGCCCTGAAGATGGGACTTACAGAAAAAGCTGAAGAATTTGATAAAGTGGTTAAATTCCATACTATCGCTTTAGAGATTATCAATCGTGGAGAGGTATTTGAAGCCTCTAAACATTTTCATTAAAAGGAGCATTTAAAATGGTTAATAAGCATCCAAATACATCTGAAATAGTCAGATATAAAAAACAAGAAAGTGAATCTAAAAAACAAGAAGTCCTATCCGTTCTTAAAAGACTTCAATTATTAGATGATCCTATTAATCATCCCATTTCAAAGGCTGAGATTTGTCGTCAAGCGGGTGTCAGCAAAACTTTTTTATATAGCTATCCTAATGAATTAGTAGCACCTATTAATGAGGCGATTAAAGAGCAAAATAAAAGGATAACTGCTCTACCTCCAAAACAAAGTTTTAGTGAGTCATCAAAAGATAAAGTAATTGAATCATTAAAGAGGCGACTTCACTCATTAGAAGAAGAAAATAAAAAGCTCAAAAGAGACAATGCCATATTGTTAGGAAAACTATCAAATTTATAATCTAAAAATTTTATTTAGTGAATCACTTATATTAGATCAAATGGTTAGAATATTTCAAAGATAATAAGGAATTTTTGAAAGAGAAAAAATGCAGGAATTATGACCTGCATTTTTTTGTTATTGTATAAATTACTTATAATATCATAATCTGTTTTAGATATTGACAATAAATTCGCTCATGCAACATATTGTTAATTTAAATGCTTTTATCTATTAAAGTGAATTTTAGACTGTAAAAATACCAGAAATAGTTATATTTTCCTTGTAAATGTACTATAATAACTATATAGTATTTAACCATTTAGTTAAATAACTACATTTTAATTGAAAGGAGTTGTTATATGAGTAAAGTATTTAAAGCCTTAAGTGATAAAACAAGAAGAGAAATATTAAAGTTGCTTAATGACAAAGATATGAGTGCAGGCGAAATAGCTGAACATTTTGATATGTCTAAAGCATCGATATCAAAGCATTTAGATAATTTAAGGGGAGCAGAACTTATCAGTTCTGAAAAAAAAGGCCAATTTGTAATTTATTCTATTAATACTTCTGTAATCCAAGAAGTTCTTGGGAATTTCTTGGAATTATTCAGAAAATAAAGGAGGACCTATTATGAAAAACATTAATTTTAAAGGAATTTTATTTTTAATTATATCACTCTTAATACTTGCTACTGGATTTATTTTTTCAGATGCACAAATAGTCTATTACATCTTTGGAGTATTGACATTTATTTCATTAGTTATTTTAGATGTACAGGCACCTAAAATAGTAAACCTATCAGAGGATAATCCTAAAGTTAAAACTTTTAGATTTTTAAATAGGCTTACTCTATTTATTGTTATCCTTTGTTGTATATTGGTTATATTATCATCACTTGGAAAATTAACTGTTCCTATGAACACAGATATAGTAGTTATTACTTTAATCACAATGGTTATGATGGTATTTGGAAACCTTTCACCCAAAATACCTTTCAACAGATATTTTGGGCTAAGGCTGCCTTGGACTATTAGAGATGAGAAAACTTGGAGAATAGCACATAGAATTGTAGGTTATTCATCCTTCCCGATTGCGTTATTAATGTTTGTATCAGCATTCTTCTTAAATATTAATACAGTGGTCCCTATCGGAATCTTAACTTGGATTATCATCCCAAGTATCTATTCGGCTATCTTTTATTATAAATCTCTACTTTAAAGGTCGCTTCCATTAATATTAAAATCAATGGATGAGTTTACGAAAAAACTAATCATAAGTTTATATCTTTCAAGAGCTTCATTCCTTCTATCTTGATAGATTCTTTATTTAATAGTACTTTAAAAAAATAGATAAAAGCCTGTATCGTAAATTATATAGTTAATTACGATACAGGCTTTGTTTTTCAGTAAATTATTTTTTTATCTACTTTTAATTAATAAGCAGTCTTTTTTATGTTTACTAGTTGTATACATATCTTATTAATCGTTTGC
>JAUMTV010000179.1 GCA_030531025.1 Turicibacter sp. | reverse complement strand
CAAAAATACTGATATCCTTTATTTATAAAGACACCCTATCGTCCAGGGGTCACCTGCCATTTACGAAGTAAATGTATCCTCCGCTGGTAGGGAAGGGGTCACCTAGCATGCGAAGCATGTTTACTCCACTGCTAGGGCTTAAAAATTTTCTATGAAGAAAATTTATCTGGACTTATATAATTCTGACAATGATAGATTCCTAACTTCATTAACCATCGTATGATTTAAACGACGGTTATAATTTTCTTCACTAAATACTTCTTGAATCATTTCTAAAAGTTCCATATTCACACCTCAACTTTATTAAACTCTATTAAAATCTATGTTTAAATTTAAACAATATTCTTTCATCTTTACGAAATCATGCTAAAAATCCTGCTTTTTTCATTAAAAAACGACTCTGTTAGTAGAATCGTCTTTTATGGTGTTACCTCTTCATCAAAAATCCAAAGTCTTGCTTTTCCATCCATCTCTTTTAACTCTAATCCTAAAATTTTAGCAAACGTTGGTGCATGATCAATCAATGAACCACCTTTAACCGTATATCCTTGTTTAATACCTACTCCACTCATGAGTAAAAAGGTTTGATAATTCGCTTTCGTTGGCAAATAGCCATGGCACGCCTTATAGCGGTGAACGTTCCCATCACTTGCTTGATGGATACTTTCTATCAAATCACCTGATGTCTCATCGACAAAGTAATATTCCTTCTTCGCCTCCACCATAAAATCGGCTTGTGCATCGGCCCCTAAAATTTTAATTTCATTTTTTTCTAAAATACATTCAATGCCTTCAACTTGTTCAAGTACTTGTCTGACTTGATGTTTAAGCAACGCATTTTTTAAATAAATATACGTACTACCGTCACAACTTTTAGCTAACACGTCATATGATTTCAGACGTCCTTTTGTATCAACTTTTAACCAGCCTTTTTGAATAAAGAGGGTATTTAATCGAATCAACTTTGACACTTCTAATTGCGTATGATCTCCCATAACAGCAATCACAGTTTTTTCATAAATATTCGCTTCCTTTAAACTATCAATTATTTTTCTAAGCTGCGAATCAAATCTTGAAAGTACCTCTTTAAGCATCTTGGGATTAAGCCCTTGATCATGTTTATACATATCTAAATCAAGTAAATGAAGCATTAGCAATTGCGGTTGATATGCTTTAATCGTCTCGCAAGCTACTTCCGTTGTAAATTGGTCAAAGGCTGGTCTCGTCATTCCTTTTTCAATGAGCTTAAGATACTTTAACATCTTTAATTGATAACTTAGACTTCCTGAAGTAAGTGACCGCCAAAGTTGATTATGCCACTTTTTCGTATCGAAAATCTCGGGCATATTGTAAGTAATGTGACTTCTTGCGGTAACTGGCCATAAAATTGAACATGTCTTCATTCCTTTTTCTTCTGCTACGTCATACAATGTCTTTCCTTTAATATCTTTATGATACCAATACCAATCGGGATGGTTTAAATTTCGTTCTAACTTTGTGTTATTTATAATACCATGATGTTTCGGATACTTTCCTGTAATGATACTCGTATGAGCTGGGTACGTTAACGAAGGATAAATACTCTCAACATCAGTAATCAGACTTCCTCGTTTTAGTAATGCTGAGAAATTAGGAAGATTTTTTAATACTTTTAAGTCTTCCATTCCAACAGCATCTAATGAAATTAATATGAGATATCTTCTATCTTCATCCATTTCTTAGCTCTCCTTTCTCCTTCATTTTTATTTAGTCCCTCTTTTCATCATATTAAAAAAAATCAAGAATATTAAAAATACTCTCGATTTCTCTCAATGAAAAACTCCTCAATTTAAAGAGGAGTTTAAATGATTAACGGTATGCTTTTTTTAACGCATCTTTTAATACTTTTGGATTTCTCTTATATGGTGTGACAGGACAGATTTGTTTTTCTTTATAATTCATCAACGTATAAACTGCGATACGTGCGGCACGAACTGAGTATTCTTCAGTGAAGACCATGTCTTCTGGAATTTCTACGAATTGACTGATCATGGCAAAGTTGGTTGATCCAGCTGGAACGACTTGTGGACGGTCTGTCATTTTACGTGGTTGGAATTGCGCGTCAACATATGGCATCATACATGGAATGACATTTACGACTGTATCCATAATTTCATCGATTTGATCTTCAAAATGTAAATGATGAAGTAATTCAATTAATAATTCTTCTCCAGTACATTCACGCATTGGTTTATTGACATAGTCTCCTACTTTATCTGTGTATAATCCATATCCCCAAAAGATTGTTGTATCCATTGGTTGATTTTTAAAATGAGGTTGCGCCGCGACAACAATACTCATTAACCAATTTGAATCTTTGAACGTCATTAAAGCCCCGCTACCAGGGATATTTCCTGAGAATTTTTCAATTAATTTTAATAATTTATTTCCTTTACATGTTACCGTAAAGCTTTCCCAATTGGTTTCTTCAGGCTTTCCAAAGAATGGTTCAGGGTTTCCAAGCCCCGGTTTTTTATCCGCGATTTTAGCCCATAAATCTCCTGAGATTGGGTTATTAGGGTTATATTCAGGAGCGGTTGTCATATCTCCAAGTGTAGCGCAGTCAGTCATACATGCATTAGTCATGATACATAAATCACCTTTATTTAAATGGATGATTTCCTCTACCCCATGGCGTTCAAGGTGAATGGCTGTTGCTGTAATTCCTTCTCCTTTAGCAAAATCAATATCTGTGACCGTCGCATTAATACTGAAATCTACTCCATGCTCATCTAAGAACACTTTTAACGGTAAGATAACTGATTCATATTGATTATATGGCGTACGCGTCACACCTTCGAGTGTTTCAATACGTGAAAATTCAAAAATCATACGTTCCATGTAGCGTTTGAATTCAAATAAGCTTGACCATTTTTGGAACGCAAATGTTGTTTGCCACATATACCAGAAGTTTGTTTCGAAGAAATGTGGCGTATGAGCGAACCATTCCTCAATCGTCATATCATCTAAGTTTTCTTCTGGTGTTACCATTAATTTTCCTAATGCTAAGCGATCCTCTGTATTGAATCCCATACTTGTCACATCTAAGATAGTTCCCTCTTTATCAATTAGACGAGCTTGAGCATGTGTTGGATGTAAATGATCAAAATTCAATATTTCCTCTGTCACACTCATATGTGGCATTTCAAGTGACGGAATTGATGAAAACAGTTCCCAAAAGTTTTCATAGGTTTCTTCATTTAACATACGTCCTCCACGGCAAACAAATCCATTTTGAACATTTCCCGCTCCATCGTTACTTCCACCTAAAATCGGCATCCCTTCAATGATATGAATTTGTTCCCCAGGCATATGGCAATCTCTCACTAAATAAGCAGCTCCAGCAAGTGAAGCTAGCCCACCACCGATAAAATAAACGTCACGATTTAAATCGATGCCTTCACTTAAATCCGATGTAGCTGATTGCTCTTTTAATTCATAATACTTTTTAGCCCCAATAGCAGTAGCTACCCCTACTAATGCTGTTGTCGCCATTAATGTTTTAGTTGATTTCTTTTTCACTCTCATAACCTCCGTCACCTTTAAAGTTATACCTCTAATATATCACCACACATTAAAAATGCATTTAGACAAAAAATTCGGAATGTCTAGTAATTAGACACTTTATAAAAACTGTCTAAAAAACAATTTAAAAAGCTGTTAGGCGAATCTAACAGCTTTTAAAAATCCTCTTGATATCTCACATAAGCTAACTTTTCACATTTGATGGCAATGCCTTTTAATTGAGTGGCTAACTCAGAAGGTGCTTGCTTCATTCCTGATTTAACCCATGAAACAATCATTCCGCTGACCCCATAAGCAAAAAACTCTGCAATAAATTGTTGTTCTTCTAAAGCAGTCATCTGACGCTCATCTAGTCGTTGAATAGCTTCTTTAAATAAGTGTGTTGTAATGTTTAATAAATGATTTCGAAAATGACATTCGTCATGGTAAATCGTTTCATAGTAAAAACGTTGCTCTTGTTTCATATATTCTAACAGTTGCATCACTTTTAGGTGCCAGTTTTCTAATGTAATTCCATTCATTAATGGAATAAAACCTTCTTGTTCATAAATCCAATTTAATAACTCATATTTATCTTGAAAATGATAATAAAAGGTCTGACGATTTAATCCACAAGTAGTTGTTAGATCACGAATTGAAATTTTAGAAAATGGCTTTTGTTGTGTGAATTCTTTTAGCGTATTGGCAATCGCCTTTTTCGTAATTAATGATTCTGACATTCAAGTTCCCTCACTACTCTCTCAATTTTAACCTATCATAACATGATTTTATAAACAAAGAAATAACTCCCCATTATTTCCTTATTTTCTTATTGATTTGAACAATATCTTCTTTTCTCTTCTGTTTTGAATCAACATTTACTCTTTTAACTGTCTTACAAAGTTATGTATTTCTTCATCGAAAAATAATTTAACTTGATTACTCATCCTATGAAAATTAATTCCATAAAAAACTCAGTTCCTCACTGAGTCTTTTCATATTAAAAATCTGTTTCATCTGGGTTACGTGAATAACCAACACACCCTTTAAGATTTGTAATCAATTTCATATCGTAATCATCTAAAGTAAAGTCAAACACTTGTGAATTTTCATCGATACGTGAAAAATGAACAGATTTAGGTAACGGTAAAAATCCCATTTGTAAACTCCAGCGAATACAAATTTGAGCAATACTTTTTCCATACTTAGCTGCGATTTGTTGTAACTCATGAACTTCAAAGATTTTTCCTGTGTCAAGTGGGCTATACGCTTCAAGTAATATTTGCTTCTCTTTACAATAGTTAACGACCTCATCTTGAGTATCTCCCGGACAAAGGCGAATTTGATTAACCATTGGAGTAATGTTTGCCGTTTTTAATAATTCATCTATATAGAAACAGAAATGTATTTCATCATTCTACATCAGTCTTAGTTAATCGATTGCTTTAATGCTAAGACAGACTATAGTCCAGCTAAAAGTTTTCCGATATGAAAAACTTATCTGGACTTATATATATATAAACAGAGAAATAATCTACATTTTCAGAATCATCCTCAGTTTCTAGTCCTTTTTA
>JAUMTV010000178.1 GCA_030531025.1 Turicibacter sp. | reverse complement strand
TGGTAGGTGACCCACGGCACAACTATCAAACATTTAGTGTGTCGTGATAAATGTAAATTTTATTTCTGTTTATATATAGAAATGAACCGGTTGTGAGTAATATATAAAAAAAGCACCCAAGGTGCTTTTTTAATCCATATAATTTGTTATTTCAGTTGGTAACCCTTTATACTTTAATCGAGCTTCAATAACATCTTTAATAATCGAATAAATTAAAGCAAACATTGGAACTCCAATAATCATTCCAACTAATCCAAATAGCTTTCCAGCCACTAAAATTGAAAATAAGATCCAGAAAGCTGAGATTCCAATTGAATCCCCTAAGATTTTTGGTCCAATAATATTTCCATCGACTTGCTGAATGACAAGTACGATCACCAAGAACCAAATCGCTTGGATTGGTGAAACGAATAGAATAATAATTGCTGATGGGATGGCTCCAATAAATGGACCAAAGAATGGAATAACATTTGTAATTCCGATAATGACCGAGATTAATAAAACATATGGCATTTTAAAAATCGTTAAGATAATGAATGTTAAAACACCAATAATTGCTGAGTCAACAATTTTTCCACCAATAAAACGTCCAAATGTTAAGTTTGTACGATTAGCTAAATCTAAAATAATCGCCGTATGTTTCTCATTGAATAATGATGTTGTCACTTTTTTACCTAAGGCAAAGAACTTCTCTTTATCAATTAATAAGTAAATAGAGATAATAATCCCTAAGATAATATTCCAAATACTTGACGCAACAGACATGATCGCATTTCCGATAATCGGTAATAAATTTGTTAATATTTGCAATAACCAGTTTGTCACTTCTGTGAACTTTCCACTAATTATTGTCATGTACTCTTCATTAATATCCATATGGTGTAATTGATTTTCAACCATTGTTGTAAGTTCTTTGACATACTTAGGAATATCATTAATTAATCCAATAACACTTTCGATTAATTGTGGTAAAACGAAATGCATAAATACATATATAATAATTCCTGCTGTTATATATGAAATTAAGATACTAAGACCTCTCATAGAAGATTTCTTTATCTTATTTAATCCTTTTAACTTGAAGACTTTGTCTTCATAAAACTTTAGAATGAAGTTTAGTAGATACGCAATAATAAATCCAATAACAAAGGGTTGGAAAATTCCCATAATTTCATTTAATTTCCCTGTAAAAGCATCCAACTTTGAAATGACGTTATAAAAGATAATACTTAAACTAACAACAATGAACGCATATACAGCAATTGTATTATATTTTTTATCCCAGTTGATTTTCATGTGTCCTCCTATGACATTTTCGTCTTCCTAATAGCTATCTAGATATAATTATATATCATAAATAGGATAAACTTACACCTATGCTCTTATATTTCTACTATTTTTATATATATGTAAAAGAAACCACCTTAGATGGTGGTTTTTCTATTATTTTAACTTAACTGCTCCAGATAATACATCATATCCCGTATAAGCTAAAGCAACCGCTGCTGTAACTAAACGTTCATGCGCTAAATTTGTAACTGTTGCAGCAACCATTTGTTGTGAATGTCCTGTAATCTCACAGTCAGCAATTCCGATATAAGGATGTATAGTTGGACAAATATTACTGATGTTCCCAATATCAACTGATCCTGTTCCTTTACGATGTTGATGAATCTCTGTAATACCTAATGAACGAAGGTTTTCGTTAAATGTTTCTGAAAGAACAGCATTTGTTTTTAAGTCATCATATGATAACTCATAGTTACTTACTTCTAAAGTTGCTCCTGTCATTAAGGCAGCTCCTTGAGCAATACCTAAAACTTTCTCCTTAACAACTGCTAAATATTCTTTAGTTGCTGCACGGATATAAAATTGTGCTGTTGCATGTTCAGGTACAATATTAGCAGCAACCCCACCATTAGTAATAATTCCATGCATTCTTACATCTGGTGTTACGTGTTGGCGTAAAGCATCAACTCCATTAAATAATTGAATCACTGCATTTAAAGCATTGATCCCATTTTCAGGAGATGCAGCTGCATGAGAAGGGCGACCTGTATAATCAAATTGTAAAGCTTCCATAGCTAATGACGTTCCACTTTCTGTTGTATACCCAGCAGGGTGAACCATCATTACAGCATCCATCTCATTAAATAAACCAGCTTCGGTCATCGTTACTTTAGCACCATTTGTTTCTTCTGCTGGGGTTCCAAAGACATAGACTTTTCCACCAACTTCATCGATGACTTTGCTAAGAGCAACACCCGCTCCAACACTAATTACACCGATCATATTATGACCACAACCATGCCCAAGTTCAGGTAAAGCATCGTATTCACAAAGATAAGCAACTGATAAACCAGGTTTTCCACTATCATAAACAGCTTCAAATGCTGTATCTAATCCAGCTATAGGACATTTAATTTCAAAGTTATGTTCTTTTAAAAATGTTGTTAATGTTTCAACAGCTTTATACTCTTCATTTCCTAATTCTGGATTATCATGAATGAAGCGATTCATTTGTACTAAGCGTTCTTTTAAAGATTCCCCAATAGTTAATAATTGTTCTTTCATTGTAATGTCTCCTTATGACCATCCCATTAAGATGGCAACTGTAATAAAGATAATAGCTAATGCTCCAAAAATCAATTGTAATGGTAAAATCCATTTAACCCATTTTGACCATGGAATTCCCGCTACTCCTAAACAAGCCATTAATACAGCACTTGTTGGGAAGATTGCATTTGAGAATCCATCACCAAATTGGAAAATTAAAATAGATGTTTGTGGTGTAATTCCAACTAACTCTCCAAGTGGGGCCATAATTGGCATTGTTAATGCAGCTTGCCCAGAACCTGATGAGATAAAGAAGTTGATGAACATTTGAACAAAGAACATCACATATCCAGCAACTAATGAAGGTAACTGACCGATAAAGTTTGATAACTGATAAAGAATTGTATCAATAATTTGACCATTCTCTGCTAAAATAACAATCCCACGAGCAAACCCAACAACAACAGCTGCTCCAATCATATCTTTTGCTCCACTTACAAATGAAGTGGCCATATCATCTAAACTTAAGCGCCCGATAAATCCAGAAACAATTCCAGTTGCTAAGAATAAAGCTGCAATTTCTGGAATTCCAAAACCAAATTCTAAAACTCCAACTATAATACCTGCTAAACAAACTAAAATTAACGATAAAATAACTTTATGTCTAGCCGTAAACTCAATATGTTGATTTTCTGACTCTTTTAATTCTTCACGTCGAACTTGATCAATCTCATATACTGGACTTAATTCTGGATTGCGTTTAATTCGACGACCATACCACATTAAAAACAATATAGCAGCAATTGTTGTTACAGCCCAAATTAATGTACGGTATCCTACACCTGATCCAGCTTGTACATTAGCAATATTTTGTGCGACTCCAACTGAAAATGGGTTAATCATAGCTGTAGTAAATCCTACAATACACCCCATATAAGAGATAGCCATCGCCATAATGCTATCATAACCTAAAGCTAAACATAAAGGAATCAACATCGCAATAAATGGAATAGCTTCTTCTGTCATTCCAAAAACTGCTCCACCTAATGAGAATAATCCCATAATGACTGGAATCATTAACATTTCTTTTCCTTTAAATGATTTTACAGCATTTGTAATACCTGCATCAATGGCACGAGTTTTTGTAATAATCGCAATCGCTCCACTTACAACAAATAAGAAAGCAATAATTTCAGAAGCTCCCATAATTCCTTCTAATGGGGCTTGTAATAAACTAAAGATTCCTTGCGGTGTTTGATCAACATAGCTGAATGACCCATCAACAACAACTGTTCTTCCCGCATCATTTACCACACGTTCATACGCTCCTGCTGGTAAAATCCAAGTTGCTACCGCAACGATAACTAAAATAAAAGAAATAATAACTAGTGTATGTGGAACTTTAAACTCTTTCGTTCCTTCTCTTTCTTGTGCTCTTGCTTTTCTTAAGCTTAACATTTTTCTATCTCCTTTTGTCTCAATTTTAAATAGCTTTTAGGGTAAGGAGGTAAGTAAAAAAGTCTTGAGCAATTCACTCAAGACTTTCAGAAAAGAAAAAGTATCATCCTTAACTTCCAGTTCTTAAATGATAGCTCTCCACAATAATTGAGGGAACTTTTTCATAGCAGTCAAAAAGTCCTGAGTATCACTCAAGACTTTTATCATATAACCGAACTAAGTTAGGATGATTTAAATCTGGAATGATAGCTCTCCACAATATTCATTGTGACAATGTTAAGCATATTCTACTTAACACCAGCTCTATAGCCTTAAAGTATCAGCTATAGGCTTCGGCGAGAATTCCTTTCCTATTGAATCAACGTCTTCACTCCTCAATAGTACTCTTAATTACCGCACCTCTATCTAAAACCTATTTAATTTATAATTTTATCTTATCTTATTTTATACACAAAAACAACATTATTTTATAAAATATTAGTAATTATGATGGATTTTTCGGTTCTAAGAATAAATAAAAGTTCTTATATTAGGATCATCTGATTATATATGTCGAATTTACTATTTTTTGCTTTCGTTTTCAATAAAATTGTGAATTTATAATTAGCTTCTCTCTTTTTGAAGCATCGTCTGTCTTTGTTGGACTTCTTTGATGAAATCATCTCGATGAATGGGAGAAATAAGTGCAATATCTGGACGGTGATTTGGACGCATAAACTTAACTTCTAACCGATCTAATGATAATGCACTTGAGGAAACAGGATTATAAGTTGGCTTCACCGAGATAATACTTTCATAGGGAATGACTACATTACAAAATATAAAGCAGCGAATTCGAATTCCATCTTCCTCAAGTACATAATAAGTCCTAAACAAAATTCCTAAAAGAAGCGTAATGACAGATAGAGTAATAATAGCTGTAAAGATAGTAGCTCCCACTGACTTTGTTAAACAAACTTGAATCAAACTATATAAAAACAGAGAAATAATCTACATTTTCAGAATCATACTCAGTTTCTAGTCCTTTTTAAGTTCAAGGCCAACTATAGTCCAGATAAAAATTTTCTATGAAGAAAATTTATCTGGACTTATATATTTCCCATCAAGATACAC
>JAUMTV010000177.1 GCA_030531025.1 Turicibacter sp. | reverse complement strand
TAAAAAACACAACATTGAAGTGAATGAAGTCCTAGCTGATGCCGCTTATTCCAGTCAAGAGAATTTAGAGTAGATGGAAAAGGAAGACATCACAGCGGTCACCCCTTTAAATCCTATTGTGTTGAATGGTGGAAAAAGAGAAACAGAAGGAGTTGAATAGAATAAAGATGCCGGACAAATGAGAGGTCCTGCTGGACATTTGAGTGTGAGAAAAGCTCGAACAGGAAAGAAAAATCAAAAACAAAATCAAAGTCTGACTCACTATTTCGATCTTGAAAAATGTCAAATCTGTCCGCTAAGAGAAGGGTGTTATCAACCTGGTGCGAAATCAAAAACTTATTCCATTACGATTAAATCAGAGATTCACCAAAAAGCCATCGATGATTAAAAGACAGATGAATTTAAAGAAAAGAAAAAGCAGCGCTATAAAATTGAAGCAAAGAACGCGGAATTAAAACAGTCCCATGGATTTCAAACTTGTAAATTTGCGGGACTTTTCGGCATGAAATGTCAAGCGTCTCTCACAGCGTTTGTCGTCAATTCCAAGCGAATAGTGAAGCTCATCGAGACCCATCGAGCAATAATAAAGAAAAGTTGCTTTAAAGCAACACAAATCACGGATCTATTTGTTTATAAGAAAAAAGGAGCCTATTATTTCAAAAATAATAAGCTCCTTTTTCAGTGCCTCTGGTTTTGACCTGTTCTTTTTACAGCTAAAAGGGAATCAAAAGAATGAAGAAATATATCTTAATGAATATCAAAAAGTGATGCCTCATAACATTTACGGTTATATAGGTTTATTGCTTAGTTGTTGAAAAATGTCGAATTTGTGCTATCATTATATTATGACAAAGAAAATCAAAAGGAATTGTGAGTGAGATTGATTTGTCTAAAGGTAGGCATCGTAGCTTAGGTAGCTTAGACTTAAAAATCAAAAGAATTAAAGGAGGAAATGATGTGTTAAGCTTAATCGGTATTTTTATTATCATCATTGGATTTATTTTAAAAATCGATACACTTGCCATTGTTGTAGTAGCTGGGATCGCAACAGGATTTGTTGGTGGATTAGATTTTAATGAAATTTTAACAAAATTAGGAGAGGCTTTTGTTGCCAATCGTTATATGACTTTATTTATTATTACATTACCGGTCATCGGATTAATGGAACGTTATGGATTAAAGGAACGTGCAGCTTGGTTAATTAGTCAGCTAAAAAATGCAAAATCAGACGGTGTTCTTTCAATCTACTTAGTGTTCCGCTTATTAATGGCAGCATTAAGTATTCGTATGTCAGGTCATGTTCAGTTTGGTCGTCCATTAGTGTTACCAATGGCAGAGGGAGCTGCTCGTTCAAAATATAATGAATTATCTGAAAATGAAGTAGAATCAATTAAAGGATTAACAGCCGCATCTGAGAACTATGGAAACTTCTTCGGACAAAACTTATTTATTGGGGCCTCTGGAGTTATGTTAATTGTTGGAACATTAAACGAATTAGGTTATACAGTAGACTCGAAACAAGGACCTGTCACAATCGCTTTATATACATTGCCAATCGCAGTGATTGCTTTAGTTTTAGGAGCGATTCAATTTAGAATAAATGAGAAGAAAATGTTGCGAGCACACGGTATGAATAGTAAGAAAGGGGGGAATAAATAATGGCTGATGTGTTATTATTTGTTATCTATGCAATTATTGGTGTTATCTGTGTTTCTTTAGCAGTGTCTGCAATGCGTTCAAAAAATCAACCAGCGCGTATTGGAACTTTCTTATTTTGGTCTGTTTTAGGAGCAATCTTTATTTTAGGAGACTATATTCCAGCTAATGTAGTCGGAATGTTAATTGTTTTAATGGCTATTTTATCTGCGACTAAGCAAGTTAAACTTGTCAGCTTAAAAACAACAACTGAAGAATTTAAAAAAGAATCAGCGGCAAAAGTGGGGAACAAGTTATTTATTCCGGCTTTAGTGTTAGCAATTTTAGCTTTTGTCATTGCTCAATTTACGAACTTAGGGTCTTATAATGCCATCGGTTTAAGTGGAATGGGAGCATTAATTGTTATTTTAATTATTTCAAAATCAAATATTTGGGAAGCTAATCAAGAGGCAACACGCTTATTAAGTCAAGTAGGACCAACAGCGATTTTACCTCAAATTTTAGCAGCCTTAGGAACATTATTTACAATTGCTGGTGTAGGAGATGTCATTGCAAGTGGTGTAAGTCAAGTCATTCCTGAGGGGAACATTTGGTTAGGTGTCACAGCATATTGTGTTGGAATGGCATTGTTTACTGCAGTTATGGGTAATGCATTTGCAGCTTTTTCAGTAATTACTGCCGGAATTGGAGTTCCGTTCGTGTTTGCCCTTGGGGGTAATCCACTGATTGCAGGAGCGTTAGCCTTAACAGCAGGGTTCTGTGGGACGTTATTAACACCAATGGCTGCTAACTTTAACATTGTGCCAGCTTCGATTTTAAATCTTAAAAATCAGTATGGTGTTATTAAGGCTCAAGCAGCATTTGCGATTATTATGTTAATTATTCATATTATTTTAATGCGTTTCTTAGCATTCTAATATTGTGAAGGAAAATAAGACAACTTTTTTATAAAGGGTCAAGTTAAGTGGTTATGAATGAGATTTACGATGCTAATGCCTATGAGATATTAAATTAATGTCTCTTTAATCGAGGAGGTTTTATGATGAAAAAGATTTTAGTCACTGGATTTGATCCATTTGGTGGAGAAGCCATTAACCCAGCAACAGAATCTGTCAAACAGTTACCAGATGAAATTTTAGGGGTACAAATTTTAAAACGTGAAATTCCAACAGTTTTCGATCGTAGTATTGATGTGTTATACGGAATTTTAAAAGAAGAGCAACCAGATGTTGTGATTTGTGTGGGACAAGCAGGTGGACGCCCGAACATTACCGTTGAGCGTATTGCGATTAACCAAGATGATGCTCGTATTCCTGATAATGATGGGGCACAACCTATCGATCGTACGATTTTTGAAGAGGGACCAGCTGCTTATTTCTCAACTTTACCAATCAAAGCAATGGTTCGTGATATGAAAGAAGCGGATATTCCTGCAGCTGTTTCAAATACAGCGGGAACTTTTGTTTGTAATCATATTATGTATGGTGCACTTCATTATGCAGCTATGCATCAGCCCAACTTAAAAGCTGGATTTGTTCATATTCCATATTTACCAATGCAAACAGTAGATAAACCAACGATGCCTTCAATGTCACGCGATGATATTGTGAAGGGGTTAACTGTGTTAATTCAAACAGCAATTAAAGTGGAAGAGGATGTTAAAGAAACTGGTGGTGCAGTATGTTAACATCTCGAGTTGACGATTTACCTATTTTCGTTTATGGAACATTAATGGTGGGAGAGCGTAATTATATCGATATTTTGCATGAGAATTTAATTGAACATGAAGAAGCGAGTGTTAAGGGAGAGTTGTATTATTATCGTAAAGAAGATTATCCAGCGCTAGCAGATGGAACTCATACGGTAAAAGGGCAGCTATTTTATGTTAAAAACATAAGTGAGGTTTTAAAACCAGTTGATATTATTGAAGGCTTTATTGCCCCTAATCATCCTGAAAATATGTATGATCGTAAAATTATTGATGTTAAAACGGCAAGTGGAGAAATGAAAAAAGCGTATGCTTATGTCATTAATCCACGATTACTTCGTCATGAACCAGATGAGTTTATCTTAATGGATATTCATTGTTGGAGAACATTTAAAGGTTAATTAAAAGAAAATAGGTCCAAGACTTTGGACCTGTTTTCTTTTTTGATGACTGTAGAGTAATTATTTCTTGACGATATAAGTGAAAATAAAAAAACAAAATGAACTTGAAATTCGAGATTGCTGTCTTCTTTTTAATAATATGATGAAGTTGTCTTAAAAAGTCCAAAAAATGCAATAATTTGTGAAGAAAAAATTATCTGTAAATGGTATAATAGCGATTGCAAAGATATTGTGATAGTTGATGATTTTGAGGGGGACTTTATAATGGAAAAACAGCAGGATGATAATTTATTTTTTAAATTAATTTATACGTTAAGTGACATGGCGGTTCTTTCAATTTTATGGATTATTGGGTGTTTGCCTATCATAACAATTGGTGCATCGACAACTGCGTTATTTTATGTGGCAGGTAAAAAAGTAGGTGGGAAAGATCCAAAGATTGTTTCTGATTTTATAAAAAGTTATAGAGAAAACTTTGTTCAATCTCTTTTCATTACGGTGTTGTTAGGAATCATGTGGTTTAGTAGTACAACTTATTTTATGATGGGATACTCATCCTTACAAGATGGATTTAACTTCTCAATAATCATCATGGTGTTAGTTGTTTTTGAGGTGATTATGATGAGTATTTATATGTGTGCTTTGTTAGCAAAATATGAACTAAAAACAATCACAATTATAAAAAATTCATTTTTATTTACCCATGCTTATTTAATTGAGTCAATTAAAGCATTTGGTGTTATTATAGCTATGTTATTTTGTTTATTAATGATACCTGGTCTTTGGATCGTTCTACCAGGAGCTATTTCTTTAACAGGTAGTCATTTTGTCAGACATTCGATTTTAAAGTTTCTTGAACGACAAGAAATTTTAAAAGAGCTTGAGGAAGAACGAAGAGTAGAGGCTTAGAATATTTAATTTAAATAGTGAGGTTTATTGAAAGATGAATGCTAAGAGACATTCATCTTTTTTGTATAAAACGTAAAGAACTAATGTTAAGTTTTAATTTTGAATAGCTTCATTTGTTTTAGTGAAAGCGCGATTCATTAGTTTTTGCATGATTTAAATCAGTTGATTAGCCTTTTGGTAGAATCATTGATTGAAAATCTTATTTTATCCATATACAAAAATGGATATATGTGGGGTTCGAATAGAGGAATATAGATAAAACGTCGAAAAATGTTGAAAAAACACTATAATATGTTAAAATTGAAAATGCATCCAAATATATAAGTCCAGATAAATTTTCTTCATAGAAAATTTAAGCCCTACTAGCGGGGAATTAGATTTCTTTCAGAATCGTTAGGTGACTCATTCCCTAGCAGTGGAGGATTAGATTATCTTTGATAATCGCCAGGTGACCCCTG
>JAUMTV010000176.1 GCA_030531025.1 Turicibacter sp. | reverse complement strand
TCCGCTACTAGGGCTTAAAAATTTTCTATGAAGAAAATTTATCTGGACTTATATACTACCTTAATTTAGACTCTCACTGATGATCACAAATACTCATCCATAATTGACTTCCGATAAAATCCAAATTAGTATAAATTTGAAAATAATGTCATTTAATGTAGAGTGGTATTGCACTAGAAAAACTGAAAAATCATTTAAAATATGATAGAATAATACTATTATTGATAAATTATAAATCGTTTTAAAAGGGAGTGGTGAGTTTGGATTTCAATCAATTAACCTCAACACAGGATGAAGATATCCGTGTAAAACGTGCTCAAGCGGTAAGTATTGAAATTGAAAGTTATATCGGTCATGGGCCACTTGAAGTGATGGAATTCGGATGCGGAACAGGTCTAATCTCCTTAAATCTAAAAAATAAAATATCAGAAGGATTACTTGTGGATAGCTCTAGTGAAAAGATTAAAGAGCTTGAACAAAAACTAAATAATCGCCATATATCTCATCTTCAAACTTATACAGGAGATATCTTAGAATCAGATATCGATCGTCAATTTGATGTCATTTATAGTTCAATGGTGATGCATCACATTAAAGATTTTAAATCCGTCATTAAAAAGCTAGTTAGCTATTTAAAAACTAATGGAAAACTAATTATTGTCGATTTATTACCTGATAACGGAGATTTTCATCGCAATCATTCAGAGTTTGATGGACACCATGGATTCAGCATTAACGAAATGGTAGAAGCTTTAGAAGAAGCAGGATTAAAAGAAGTAAATGGTCGTAAATTTTACTCAAGCTATAAACCAATTGAAAACAAAAAACATCCATATAGTTTATTTAGTGTTATGGGAATTAAATAAAAAACGTAGTCAATTTTTGACTACGTTTTTTCTATTTTCAATACTTTATTTTTGAAACTGATCAATAAATGATAAAATAACTGTTTCTAACTTTTGTCCTTCATCACCTCGATAATAAAAATGACCAGATTCACAAAGCTCTACTAAGTCATAATTATCTCCCAATAATTTCCTTTTTAAAATTTGAACTGTCTTATTACGAACAAACTCATCACATTGACAATGAATAAACAATAAAGGTTTTTTTAGATAAGGTAGCTGCCTTTTTGTTTCATACATAAGATGAAATAAATCTAAATATCTTGGAATCCATTTAATATATGTTCCCCATGTGCCTTTTGTAATACTCCAAGCTCGATAGCTTGCTAGCACATACTCATCATCAGGGCTGTAATGTCCTGTTAATACTTTTAATGAACAAATAAATCCCTTCAAACTAACCTTGACTGCTAATGGAGTTGCCATTGTTACTACGCCAACGACATAATCATGTTTCTCACACGCTAATAAGGATAACAAAGCTCCCATTGAGTGCCCGACTAAAATAATATTTGGATACTTTTTAGACAGTTGTTCAATCTTCTGATCTAAATAATTAACCCACTGCTCACGATTACTTTTTGCAAATCCTTCTGCAGTTGTTCCGTGTCCCGGAAGTAAGATTCCAAAAGCAGACATCCCATGATCTAAAACCTTTGCAGCCAAACCATGAAATTGAAATGGACCTTCTAAAATTCCATGAACAAAAAGAACTGCTGTTTTAGATCCAGCTAACTCACATGAAAATGGCTCATGTGCAACATGCTTTTTTATATTCATATTATCATTCCCTGTTTACAATATTTCTCAATAATTAGTCTTAATTTTATTACATTATTAAATACATCGCAATAAAGAAAAATAAATAATAAATTCTCTTACCGTAAAATATAAATAGCTAGCCCATTAATAAAAATTACATTAACAAAACTCAATAATATCAAACTCCATCAAAATTTTAGTAAATACAATTCTTTTTATGAAATGAGTCACCTGCACTCTAATTTATATTGAGCATAACGTAAAAAAGAATACCATAACTACTAATGATAGTCATGATATTCTTTTTTTGTATCTATTGTAAGAAATAATCATAAGCTTCTAGTGCATCTAGTACGTGATACTGAGGGGTATATGGATTACCATCAGCATGCGTTGTCACTAATAGATATTCATTTTCACCATCTGTAGCATAACTTGCTAAACAAAGCGCAGCTTCTTCTGTATATCCTGTCTTTCCACCTAATACTTCACCACCATCAAAGATAGGTGATTTCATTCGATCAAACATACGACTTGTAAATGTTAAGCGGCTAGCACTTTCTGTCGTGTATGACTTAGTAGAAAATATTTCTCTAAATGTCTCGTTATATAAAGCAGCTTTTTCTAACATTGCTAAATCCCAAGGTGTTGAATAATGATTGTCATCGTGAAGTCCTACTACATTTGTAAAATGAGTATCTTTCATTCCTAACTGTTGAGCTTTCTCATTCATGAGTGCCACAAATCCTTCCTCTGAACCAGCTACAACTTTAGCTAACATTAAAGCAGCATCTGCACCAGATGGTAACATCGTCCCATACAGTAAATCTTCATATGAAACAACCTCTCCATTATAAAACCCTGCAATCGCAGCCCCCTCCGCTGCTAATGCATTGTAATCCACATCAATGGTAATATCTTCATCCTTCATATGTTCAATACCAACTAATACTGTCATCATTTTAGTTAATGAAGCTGGGTATGTTCTTTGATGAGCATTTTTTTCATAAATAACTTCATTCGTTGTTAAATTAACTAAAAGTGCATAATCGCTCACAAGATTTAAATCAACCTCTGATTCTGTCAGTGATTGATTAGTTTTAAAGCCATAACCATGATAAAGAATAAATAATAACTCCTCATCATTACGACCATACATCTCATCATAATGATTAGATAACCATTCATCATCCAAACTTAATTGTGCTTTTACCTGTGATGGGAAACTTATTACTAATAAAGCCATGATTATTAGACTTTTTGATATCCATGATTTAAACATAAAAAAATCAACTCCTCTTATATGAATATTAAACCATATAATCGAAATTGATTCTTTATTAATTTTCTGTAATTATTTTCCTTAATTCGACTAAAATGTCTATTGATGTTTTTCTTGTAACTTTTTAAAGAAGCGATAAATACTTTCTAACGCTAAAACTAAGTCTTCACGGAATTCTAAATCCTTTAATGCAGCATTTACTAATTCTTCATGAAATTGCTCATGAATTTCAAATACCTTTTGTCCCTTTTCTGTTAAATCAAGTAAAACAACACGGCGATCATTAACATCACGCTTACGAGTAACGTATCCCTTTTCTACTAAACGATTCACAGAAGTTGTTAGTGTTCCCATTGTAATCATTAAACGTTTTGATACGGTTCCCATTGTTGCTGGTTCGCATTTACGAATCGCTTCAATCACATGAATCTCTGTCATTGTTACGTCCACAGCATCATGTTCTGTTAAATTACGCTCTTCTAAAATCAAAATTTGATTAAAAACATCTGTTAATAAATCATTAACAACTTTTCTCGAACGATCCATCCACACTTCACCTCCGAATTTTAATTTCTCTATTTAATTAATAGCTTGTTAATCTCGCACCTAATTATAACATTTATCCACAGGAATTTAAAATTTTTATGATCGCTTTCTTAAAGCTTTAAAAAAACTAGGAGAATGGTTTAATCACTCTCCTAGTTAGTGGCTCAAATTATTGTTGGGCTTCAATATATTCAACGATATTTTTTACGCTTTTCATAGATTTTGCATCTTCTTCAGCGATTTCTAAATCGTATTCTTCTTCTAATGCCATGATTAATTCTACAGCGTCTAATGAGTCAGCTCCTAAATCTTCTAAAGTTGATTCAATAGTTACTTGTGCCTCATCTACACCTAATTCATCTACAATAATTTCTTTAACGCGATCAAATACCATTTTGACTTCCTCCTTCATCTAACTATACTACTATTATAAATAGTTTGAATTGCAAAGTAAATAGTTTTTTGTCTTTTTCCTTTGAAAAGCAAAATATTTTAATTAAGCTTTTTCAACAGCATACTTAGATTTTAATCCTTGAGTGAAGTTAGAGTACATTTCATTTTGTTTTTTAGATGTTAAGTATTGTTGGATTTGTCCTTTTACATCTGTAAATGGAACAACGTCTTTTTTATCTAATAATTTAATTAAGTGATATCCAAATTGAGTTTTAACAACTCCTGAAATTTCACCGATATTTAAAGCAAATGCTGCTTGTTCGAACTCAGGAACCATTTGTCCACGACCGAAATCTCCTAAGTCTCCACCACGTGATCCAGATGGACATTTAGAATTAACACTTGCTAACTCGTGGAAATCTGCTCCACCTTCGATTGCAGCTAATAATTCTTTAGCTTGCTCTTCTTCTTCAACTAAGATATGAGCTGCACGAATCATTTCTTCTTTGAATTGATCTTTATTTTCATTGTAGTATGCTTCGCACTCTTCATCTGTTACTGTAATTGTTTTAAACATTTGTCCAATACTGTGTTGGAAAACAAATTCACGGTATAATTTTTGGAATTCTTCTGTTTCAGTTAATCCTGATTCAATTGCATCTTCAACTACTAATTGACGTGCAATTAACTCATCTAATAAATCTTGTTTTTGTTCTTCTGTCGTAATATTGATATGTTGTTGAGTACGTAATGCCTCAACTGTTTCATTTAACATTTCTTCTGTAATCGCATAATCTTTAACTTTTGCTAATACTTTTGACATTTTTGTAACATCCTTTCGGGTTCTTGTTATAGCCCTATTGTATTATTTATTTCAAATTTAGTAAATATATATACCAAATTATTCATAACGATTTCAAGATTATCCACAATTCTTTCTTTGCTTCGCCACATTCTACTACTATTTAATACTTATGGATTTTTTATCACGAAAAATTAGTTCATTATAGTCAAAAATTAACTTATAAAATTTGATGCAGTAACAATAAAAGGAAGAGGATTAGATGAAAAAAGAACAGATAGCTAGAATAATTGCTGAAAGAGCTATATAAGTCCAGATACATTTTCTTCGAAAATGGTAGGTGACCCCTTCCCTAGCAAAGGAGGAGTAGATTTCTTTCATAAATCGCTAGGTGACCCATTCCCTACTAGTGGTAGATACATTTTCTTCGAAAATGGTAGGTGACCCCTGGACGAT
>JAUMTV010000175.1 GCA_030531025.1 Turicibacter sp. | reverse complement strand
ACTCAGTTTCTAGTCCTTTTTAAGTTCAAGGCCAACTATCGTCCAGGGGTCACCTACCATTTTCGAAGAAAATGTATCTACCACTAGTAGGGAATGGGTCACCTAGCGATTTATGAAAGAAATCTACTCCTCCTTTGCTAGGGAAGGGGTCACCTACCATTTTCGAAGAAAATGTATCTGGACTTATATAGCTCTTTCAGCAATTATTCTAGCTATCTGTTCTTTTTTCATCTAATCCTCTTCCTTTTATTGTTACTGCATCAAATTTTATAAGTTAATTTTTGACTATAATGAACTAATTTTTCGTGATAAAAAATCCATAAGTATTAAATAGTAGTAGAATGTGGCGAAGCAAAGAAAGAATTGTGGATAATCTTGAAATCGTTATGAATAATTTGGTATATATATTTACTAAATTTGAAATAAATAATACAATAGGGCTATAACAAGAACCCGAAAGGATGTTACAAAAATGTCAAAAGTATTAGCAAAAGTTAAAGATTATGCGATTACAGAAGAAATGTTAAATGAAACAGTTGAGGCATTACGTACTCAACAACATATCAATATTACGACAGAAGAACAAAAACAAGATTTATTAGATGAGTTAATTGCACGTCAATTAGTAGTTGAAGATGCAATTGAATCAGGATTAACTGAAACAGAAGAATTCCAAAAATTATACCGTGAATTTGTTTTCCAACACAGTATTGGACAAATGTTTAAAACAATTACAGTAACAGATGAAGAGTGCGAAGCATACTACAATGAAAATAAAGATCAATTCAAAGAAGAAATGATTCGTGCAGCTCATATCTTAGTTGAAGAAGAAGAGCAAGCTAAAGAATTATTAGCTGCAATCGAAGGTGGAGCAGATTTCCACGAGTTAGCAAGTGTTAATTCTAAATGTCCATCTGGATCACGTGGTGGAGACTTAGGAGATTTCGGTCGTGGACAAATGGTTCCTGAGTTCGAACAAGCAGCATTTGCTTTAAATATCGGTGAAATTTCAGGAGTTGTTAAAACTCAATTTGGATATCACTTAATTAAATTATTAGATAAAAAAGACGTTGTTCCATTTACAGATGTAAAAGGACAAATCCAACAATACTTAACATCTAAAAAACAAAATGAAATGTACTCTAACTTCACTCAAGGATTAAAATCTAAGTATGCTGTTGAAAAAGCTTAATTAAAATATTTTGCTTTTCAAAGGAAAAAGACAAAAAACTATTTACTTTGCAATTCAAACTATTTATAATAGTAGTATAGTTAGATGAAGGAGGAAGTCAAAATGGTATTTGATCGCGTTAAAGAAATTATTGTAGATGAATTAGGTGTAGATGAGGCACAAGTAACTATTGAATCAACTTTAGAAGATTTAGGAGCTGACTCATTAGACGCTGTAGAATTAATCATGGCATTAGAAGAAGAATACGATTTAGAAATCGCTGAAGAAGATGCAAAATCTATGAAAAGCGTAAAAAATATCGTTGAATATATTGAAGCCCAACAATAATTTGAGCCACTAACTAGGAGAGTGATTAAACCATTCTCCTAGTTTTTTTAAAGCTTTAAGAAAGCGATCATAAAAATTTTAAATTCCTGTGGATAAATGTTATAATTAGGTGCGAGATTAACAAGCTATTAATTAAATAGAGAAATTAAAATTCGGAGGTGAAGTGTGGATGGATCGTTCGAGAAAAGTTGTTAATGATTTATTAACAGATGTTTTTAATCAAATTTTGATTTTAGAAGAGCGTAATTTAACAGAACATGATGCTGTGGACGTAACAATGACAGAGATTCATGTGATTGAAGCGATTCGTAAATGCGAACCAGCAACAATGGGAACCGTATCAAAACGTTTAATGATTACAATGGGAACACTAACAACTTCTGTGAATCGTTTAGTAGAAAAGGGATACGTTACTCGTAAGCGTGATGTTAATGATCGCCGTGTTGTTTTACTTGATTTAACAGAAAAGGGACAAAAGGTATTTGAAATTCATGAGCAATTTCATGAAGAATTAGTAAATGCTGCATTAAAGGATTTAGAATTCCGTGAAGACTTAGTTTTAGCGTTAGAAAGTATTTATCGCTTCTTTAAAAAGTTACAAGAAAAACATCAATAGACATTTTAGTCGAATTAAGGAAAATAATTACAGAAAATTAATAAAGAATCAATTTCGATTATATGGTTTAATATTCATATAAGAGGAGTTGATTTTTTTATGTTTAAATCATGGATATCAAAAAGTCTAATAATCATGGCTTTATTAGTAATAAGTTTCCCATCACAGGTAAAAGCACAATTAAGTTTGGATGATGAATGGTTATCTAATCATTATGATGAGATGTATGGTCGTAATGATGAGGAGTTATTATTTATTCTTTATCATGGTTATGGCTTTAAAACTAATCAATCACTGACAGAATCAGAGGTTGATTTAAATCTTGTGAGCGATTATGCACTTTTAGTTAATTTAACAACGAATGAAGTTATTTATGAAAAAAATGCTCATCAAAGAACATACCCAGCTTCATTAACTAAAATGATGACAGTATTAGTTGGTATTGAACATATGAAGGATGAAGATATTACCATTGATGTGGATTACAATGCATTAGCAGCGGAGGGGGCTGCGATTGCAGGGTTTTATAATGGAGAGGTTGTTTCATATGAAGATTTACTGTATGGGACGATGTTACCATCTGGTGCAGATGCTGCTTTAATGTTAGCTAAAGTTGTAGCTGGTTCAGAGGAAGGATTTGTGGCACTCATGAATGAGAAAGCTCAACAGTTAGGAATGAAAGATACTCATTTTACAAATGTAGTAGGACTTCACGATGACAATCATTATTCAACACCTTGGGATTTAGCAATGTTAGAAAAAGCTGCTTTATATAACGAGACATTTAGAGAAATATTTTCTACTAAGTCATACACGACAGAAAGTGCTAGCCGCTTAACATTTACAAGTCGTATGTTTGATCGAATGAAATCACCTATCTTTGATGGTGGTGAAGTATTAGGTGGAAAGACAGGATATACAGAAGAAGCTGCGCTTTGTTTAGCAAGTTATGCTACAGATGGTGAAAATGAATATCTATTAGTGACAACGCATGCTGATGGTAATCCATATACCCCTCAGTATCACGTACTAGATGCACTAGAAGCTTATGATTATTTCTTACAATAGATACAAAAAAAGAATATCATGACTATCATTAGTAGTTATGGTATTCTTTTTTACGTTATGCTCAATATAAATTAGAGTGCAGGTGACTCATTTCATAAAAAGAATTGTATTTACTAAAATTTTGATGGAGTTTGATATTATTGAGTTTTGTTAATGTAATTTTTATTAATGGGCTAGCTATTTATATTTTACGGTAAGAGAATTTATTATTTATTTTTCTTTATTGCGATGTATTTAATAATGTAATAAAATTAAGACTAATTATTGAGAAATATTGTAAACAGGGAATGATAATATGAATATAAAAAAGCATGTTGCACATGAGCCATTTTCATGTGAGTTAGCTGGATCTAAAACAGCAGTTCTTTTTGTTCATGGAATTTTAGAAGGTCCATTTCAATTTCATGGTTTGGCTGCAAAGGTTTTAGATCATGGGATGTCTGCTTTTGGAATCTTACTTCCGGGACACGGAACAACTGCAGAAGGATTTGCAAAAAGTAATCGTGAGCAGTGGGTTAATTATTTAGATCAGAAGATTGAACAACTGTCTAAAAAGTATCCAAATATTATTTTAGTCGGGCACTCAATGGGAGCTTTGTTATCCTTATTAGCGTGTGAGAAACATGATTATGTCGTTGGCGTAGTAACAATGGCAACTCCATTAGCAGTCAAGGTTAGTTTGAAGGGATTTATTTGTTCATTAAAAGTATTAACAGGACATTACAGCCCTGATGATGAGTATGTGCTAGCAAGCTATCGAGCTTGGAGTATTACAAAAGGCACATGGGGAACATATATTAAATGGATTCCAAGATATTTAGATTTATTTCATCTTATGTATGAAACAAAAAGGCAGCTACCTTATCTAAAAAAACCTTTATTGTTTATTCATTGTCAATGTGATGAGTTTGTTCGTAATAAGACAGTTCAAATTTTAAAAAGGAAATTATTGGGAGATAATTATGACTTAGTAGAGCTTTGTGAATCTGGTCATTTTTATTATCGAGGTGATGAAGGACAAAAGTTAGAAACAGTTATTTTATCATTTATTGATCAGTTTCAAAAATAAAGTATTGAAAATAGAAAAAACGTAGTCAAAAATTGACTACGTTTTTTATTTAATTCCCATAACACTAAATAAACTATATGGATGTTTTTTGTTTTCAATTGGTTTATAGCTTGAGTAAAATTTACGACCATTTACTTCTTTTAATCCTGCTTCTTCTAAAGCTTCTACCATTTCGTTAATGCTGAATCCATGGTGTCCATCAAACTCTGAATGATTGCGATGAAAATCTCCGTTATCAGGTAATAAATCGACAATAATTAGTTTTCCATTAGTTTTTAAATAGCTAACTAGCTTTTTAATGACGGATTTAAAATCTTTAATGTGATGCATCACCATTGAACTATAAATGACATCAAATTGACGATCGATATCTGATTCTAAGATATCTCCTGTATAAGTTTGAAGATGAGATATATGGCGATTATTTAGTTTTTGTTCAAGCTCTTTAATCTTTTCACTAGAGCTATCCACAAGTAATCCTTCTGATATTTTATTTTTTAGATTTAAGGAGATTAGACCTGTTCCGCATCCGAATTCCATCACTTCAAGTGGCCCATGACCGATATAACTTTCAATTTCAATACTTACCGCTTGAGCACGTTTTACACGGATATCTTCATCCTGTGTTGAGGTTAATTGATTGAAATCCAAACTCACCACTCCCTTTTAAAACGATTTATAATTTATCAATAATAGTATTATTCTATCATATTTTAAATGATTTTTCAGTTTTTCTAGTGCAATACCACTCTACATTAAATGACATTATTTTCAAATTTATACTAATTTGGATTTTATCGGAAGTCAATTATGGATGAGTATTTGTGATCATCAGTGAGAGTCTAAATTAAGGTAGTATATAAGTCCAGATAAATTTTCTTCATAGAAAATTTTTAAGCCCTAGTAGC
>JAUMTV010000174.1 GCA_030531025.1 Turicibacter sp. | reverse complement strand
ACAGTCTATATATCGGTCTATTCGATCCAAGAAACATCGTCCTTGATTGTACAACATATTGTGGATGAAGCTAAACCATATCATTCAACGCACACTTTATTTTCGTTTATTGTGGTGCCCTCCAGGCGTGATGGTCTATATAGAATAAGATTAAAATCTTCATCCCAAGTAGCTCAACTAAAAATAAAGGAATATTATTCGGATACTTATTTGTAAAATATTCTGGAAACACAATAAAACCATCTTTTACAGATAAGGCTGAATGATAGCCCCCTCCAACATCCCATGATGGCTCTATTTGAAAATATCTTTTAAAAAAACTTGAAGACCTATTAGCACTAAAAAGTCAAAACATGAAAAAATGATTAATAACTTTTTAGATAAACGACTTAAAATGCCATAAGTCACATATAAAACAAATAACCCCATCATTGCAAGTAATAAAACAATCCACCAATTCATCGTAGCAAAAACTTGACTTGAATGTAATACCGTATCAATAAAAATATAAGAAAATACTCCGATAAATAATACATTAAATAGACTAAGTAGTATTAATTTAATCTTCTCTTCAATAATCATCAAATCCTCCTTATAACTTTTTTTCTACATATATTTACACACATTTTACATCATACACCCAAAAAACCCAGATTAGACAAGCTAATCTGGGTTTTTTACTATATTATGCAATGAAGTTTAACATGTCTTGGATTAATTTTGATCCGAATGTTACCTTTTCATCGTTAACGATCATACATGGTACTGACATAACTTAGAGCATAGATTATTCATCCTACAAGTTTTCTTACCTTATAACTTATACGCAGCGCCACATTCTTTAACTTTCCAACCATCTATAATTGTATTAGTTGCCATTTTTCCTGATTGATGAAAATAATACCATGTCCCATTCACTTGCTCCCAGCCGGTTGCCATTGCACCATTTGATTTTAAATAATACCACGTGCTTCCTTCTTGTAACCATCCTGTTTGCAATTTCCCTGATTGGTTAAAGTAATACCATGTCCCATCCACTTGCTCCCAGCCGGTCGCCATTGCACCATTTGATTTTAAATAATACCACGTGCTTCCTTCTTGTAACCATCCTGTTTGCAATTTCCCTGATTGGTTAAAGTAATACCATGTCCCATCCACTTGCTCCCAGCCGGTCGCCATTGCACCATTTGATTTTAAATAATACCACGTGCTTCCTTCTTGTAACCATCCTGTTTGCAATTTCCCTGATTGGTTAAAGTAATACCATGTCCCATCCACTTGCTCCCAGCCGGTCGCCATTGCACCATTTGATTTTAAATAATACCACGTGCTTCCTTCTTGTAACCATCCTGTTTGCAATTTCCCTGATTGGTTAAAGTAATACCATGTCCCATCCACTTGCTCCCAGCCGGTCGCCATTGCACCATTTGATTTTAAATAATACCACGTGCTTCCTTCTTGTAACCATCCTGTTTGCAATTTCCCTGATTGGTTAAAGTAATACCATGTCCCATCCACTTGTTCCCAACCTGCCTGCATGACTCCTTCCTCATTTGTATAGTACTTATCTCCTTTATGTTCAATCCATCCAACTAGCATAGTTCCTATCTCTTCATCAAAGAAATACCAATTATCTTCAATCAAATACCATCCTCTAATCATCTCACCATTTTGATTATAATAATATGAATGATTATTAGTATTATTCCAACCAATAAAAATCTCTTGATAGTCTTTTAATCCAAAATTATCAAATGAGAAATCAAAAATAACGCCATTATTCGTCATTGTTGAATAAGAGCTTGCCCCTATACTTTTTAATACTTCTCTAGTAGGCGTATAGAAGTTCTTTGTATAACCACTAACAATTGCATACTGAGGTCTTAATGTATTTAAAAATATTGATGAAGATGACCCCTCTAATCCATGATGGCCTAATTTTAAAAGATTTACTTCTCCAATTAGTGGTGCTAAACGTTCCTCATCTCCGTCGCAATTATTCATATCTCCAGCTAAAAAGGCAGAATAATTCTCGATTGTCACCTTAACTCCAAGTGAGTTTTCATTTTCACCTTTCTTCACAATAGGGAATGTATCATCCTCTTCTACATTAAAAAGCTGAATCACCATCTCACCTAAAGGGAAAGGATCCATGGTTAAATCTTGAATAATCTCAGCACCTACTTCCTCTAATGCTGCCATCATTTGCTCATAAACCTCTTGATTATCCCAATTCACAACCTAAAAATCACTAATTCGCTCTTCATTATATCGTTTTAAATACCCTCGTTTTACTTCGATATCAGGATCTAAAATGACTGAGTTCAAACCTCCTAAATGATCCGAATGAGCATGTGTTCCAATTACAAATTCTAACGTTACCTTTCCATTCTCATCACCAGCAACTGATTTAATATAATCAATTACTAGTTGCTCATAACCAGGATAATCTAAAGTAGGTAATCCTTTCGGGTTATCACTATCTTCTCCACCATCAATTAAAGCAAATAATCCATTACTCTCCAATAAGATGGAATCCCCTAAAACCGGTAAAAAATGAATTCTATTCCTCCTATTTTGAATTTTTGATTGTAAAATATTTTCACTATTATCATTTTTTAAATAATCTTCAATAAACTTAACATATAGATTATCTTTCATCCATGCATCAGATATATCATAATTCGCATAAACTGAAACATTATTTAATAAAATTCCTCCTATTAAAACCATTATTAATATTAAATATTTTCTAAACTGCATTGCTCTCTCCTTTAATTGACTTTTTATTATAAATAAATTTTACATCATAATGTATATAATCTAATCTCACTAATTATTTTTTGTCATTTCTCTACAAAAAAATCCTATATGCATATCAAGATAGGTTCTCAGCCCCTATGCATATCTTTAATATTAAAATAAGCTTTTTCACCTTAAATATAAAAAAGATTTTCTTATTTAAGGAAAATCTTTTTTATATTATTGAATATCATCCAATTATGCTATTTACAAAAGTCATCCATACTCAATTTCTTCAAAAATAATGTACATTTATGTTTCTTAAGTGATGCCTCTTAATAGTCTTAAGAATCAGTCTATTAAGGTCAATTTATCTAATCATTAACAATCATTTTATTAGAAAAAGAATAAACCACCTAATATCTATGAAAACTAATTGATTTTTTTCCTGGTTGTATCACTATAGTTTATTAAACAGAAGGAATAAGTCCTTTTTCTAATACATAATCTTCATAAATTAATCCGCTATTATATATTTCGGTTGCTATTTCAACACCCACATATCTTAGATGCCAAGGTTCATATTCATAACCAACTTCTGATTGTCTCCCTTGTGGGTATCTCAAAATGTAACCAAATCGATGAGCATTTTGTGCAACCCATTTTCCTTCAGCTGTCGTACCAAACGAATCACTTAGAGAATTATTTACAGTTGGAGAGGTGATATCAATCGCCAATCCCGTTTGATGTTCACTATGGCCTGGCCTTGCACTATACGTATCAGCCCACACTTGACCTTTAGTAGAAACATAATTATTATATAAAGTCTCTTGTGTTTTATATGAACGATATCCACTTCTTGCGACAAGTTTATATCCCTTCTCAGACTGAGCTGTATTAAACATATTTTTCAATGCTACCGCTGCCTCTGATCTCATATAATTGGCTAAATTAGATGGGCTATTATTATATAAAGGAACATCTAATAGAACGAGATCAGCAGGAACATAGTTGGATGGTAGTCGAAAGTTTTTATTTACTAAGGTTGTCAGACTACTAGGATCCTTTAATACTCGAATATCTTTATAAAAATTAGTTTTAACATTAGGGTGTAAGACATAATTTAAGGCATATGAAGGCGATTTTCCACTTGAAATCAGTTGATTATATTTATTAATATCAAAAATTGAACCTAGATTTTTTTGCATCACTCCTGCTGAATTAAAGTAATAGTAAGTACCCTCTATTTTTTCAACACCTATTACCATTGCTCCACTTGATTTCAAATAATACCATTTGTTCCCTTCTTGTATCCACCCTGTTTGCATCACTCCTGATGAATTAAGATAATACCACTTACCATTGACTTTTGCCCAGCCTATTGCCATCGCTCCACTATCACATAGATAATACCATTTATTCCCTTCTTGTATCCACCCTGTTTGCATCACTCCTGATGAATTAAGGTAATACCACTTACCATTGACTTTTGCCCAGCCTGTCGCCATCGCTCCACTATCATATAGATAATACCATTTATTCCCTTCTTGTATCCACCCTGTTTGCATCACTCCTGATGAATTAAGGTAATACCACTTACCATTGACTTTTGCCCAGCCTGTCGCCATCGCTCCACTATCATATAGATAATACCATTTATTCCCTTCTTGTATCCACCCTGTTTGCATCACTCCTGATAAATTAAGGTAATACCACTTACCATTGACTTTCTCCCAACCTGTCACCATTGCTCCACTTGATTTCAAATAATACCATTTATTTCCTTCCTGTAACCAACCTGTTAAAAAAGTACCATCATCCTTCACATAGTACCATATTGCTCCTTCTTTTAACCAACCAGCTTTTGGACTTGGTAAAACAGTAAACTTTCCTTGTCTTAAGTCTACTTCATAATTAGATAAATCATTTTGAATAGACTCTGAATTACCTTTTTTATCTAATATTAAAATGTAATCAATTATCCATTCTCCTACTTCCGTTGCTTCATCTACCGATATCACAGATTCATATAATCCCGTTTCTGAATTATACTCTAAAAATAAGCTTTTACTATTTTTTGAAATTGGTTCTTGATAGACTACTTGAACCGTCTGAATAGTTGAAAGATCATCGATAACATCTACACTTAGTTTAACAACTTCCCCTGGCTTAACAACATTTTTATCTACTTTGATTGATTTTACTTCCGGTGCTTTATAATCTACTGAATAAAACTCATCTTCTTCAGAATGAATTTCATTTAATATTGGCTGATTAGTTGAAGCTTTAGTCTTCATGTATGGATTGAATCCACCAATAATAGCCCCGAATAAAAGGAACTTTTTAAATAATTGTCTCAATATATTCATCTCCTTATAAATAAGATTCAAACAACATTATAACAAATTTTACCATAATTGTATATTTTTTCACACAAACAAAAGACCAGACTAAAATAGTCTGGCCTTTTGCTTATAATATTTATTATGCAATGAAGTTTAACATGTCTTGGATTGATTTTGATCCGAATGTTACTTTTTCAT
>JAUMTV010000173.1 GCA_030531025.1 Turicibacter sp. | reverse complement strand
AATATAAATTATTCATTAATACAAAATAATGGATTAAATTCCATAAACCTATATCTTATTCTTTTTAATAAAGATGAGGGTAAAAAAAATCATTCAGTTCGGCTCACACTTCTCTTAAAAGACTCATGAATAACAATTCGCTAACGCTGTGAGTATCCTAAATGATATAGTTGCTCTAGCCTTCACTTTATTCAAGAAGAACAACTAACATAGTCCGACTATATAAGTCCAGATAAATTTTCTTCATAGAAAATTTTTTAGCCCTAGCAAAGGAGGAGTAGATTTCTTTCAGAAATCGCTAGGTGACCATACCCTAGCAATGGAGTAAACATGCTTCGCATGCTAGGTGACCCCTGGACGATAGGATGCCTTTATAAATAAAGGATATCAGTATTTTTTGTTTGCAACCTTAGATGTAGAATACTTATCTGTTTATATATAGAAAGTTTCATAGCAATTTAGTCAAGCTAACAAAAAAAGTCCTTAGAATATGACTATTCTAAGGACGTTATAAACGCGGTACCACCTTAGTTGTAAGAGCTAAAAAGCAGTCTCTTACCTCTCTCATCTTTTAACGCAAGAATACGGCAATCATTACTATAGTTCACAATTGCAACTCCGAGGTGAGTTCATAAGTGTCTCATACGAATTTTCACCAACCATTCGCTCTCTACAACAAGCCTAACCTTATTACTAGTCCTCTTCACGGTTCATATAAGTTTATTCTAAAAAAATTATATCAAACCTTTGCTAAAATACAAGATTTTTTAACAAAACAACGTGAAAAAATGTCATGAGATAATATCTCGTGCCACACATTCGCAACTATGATAAAATAAATAAGAAAAAACACTGCTTCATACCAATCCAAAAGAATGTTTCTTAGCTACGACGATCTTTAAAAAATAGCCTTAAAAGATGATAGCTAGCTTCTAGAAATTTGAAAAACAAGTGAACAAATATATAATTCCAGATAAGTTTTTCATATTATAAAAACTTTTATCTGGACTATAGTTTGCTTCAGTATCAAAGAGGCTAAGAAACTAAGATGTATTAAAAATTGTGAAATACATTTCTGTTTCTATATAGACATAATATAATAAAAATACCCTAGCTAACATCATAGACTTTATAGACGATGCGCTCTGGGTCCTCAGGAGGAAGATGAAATGAACAATCCGTTTCCATACAGCTATGCTGATAAACGATACCATACACTAAACTATCATTTACGTGAAAAATATCATCAAAAAATTTTCAAAGTGATGATTAATGCCGGATTTACTTGTCCAAATATTGATGGAACTGTGAAATACGGTGGATGTACGTTCTGTAGTACAAAAGGTAGCGGTGATTTTGCCGGAAATCCAGAAGACAACTTAAAAACTCAATTTAACCAAGTTAAAGATATGATGCATCAAAAATGGCCAGAAGCGGGATATATTGCTTACTTCCAAGCATTCTCAAATACGCATGCTCCACTTGAAGTGTTAAAACGTAAATATGAAGCTGTTTTAGAATGTGACCCTAATATTGTTGCCCTTTCAATCGGAACACGTCCGGATTGTTTACCGGATGATGTCGTGGACTACTTAGGTGAATTAAACAAAGAAGTCGATTTATGGGTAGAACTTGGCCTTCAATCTATGCATGATCAAACAGGAAAACTAATTAATCGTGGGCATGACTATCAAACATTAGTCGAAGGTGTAAATAAACTTCGTGCAAAAAACATCGATGTCATTATTCATATCATTAATGGATTACCAGGTGAAACTCATGAAATGATGTTAGAGACAGCGAAAGCTGTAGCGGGACTTGATGTCCAAGGGATAAAAATTCACTTACTTCATGTTATTGAAGGAACACCAATGCACAAAATGTATGAAAAAGGAATGCTTCGCCTCATGGAAAAAGAGGAATACATTGATTTAGTCGTCGATCAACTTGAAGTTTTGCCACCTGAAATGGTTATCCATCGTTTAACAGGAGATGCTGTTCGTGAAGAATTAGTTGGTCCAATGTGGAGTTTAAAAAAATGGGAAGTTTTAAATGCGATTGATGATCGCTTAAAAGAGCGTAATACTTACCAAGGGCGACTTTATCAAAAATCGGAGGAAAACTAAGATGGCACAAACATTAGAACGCGTTCTTCCCTTTTCAAAAAATTTATTAGAAAAAGCTTTAAAACCAGGTGATGTTGCCATTGATGGAACGGCTGGTAATGGTTATGACACCTTATTTTTAGCTGAACTTGTTGGTGAGTCAGGCCATGTCTACAGTTTTGATGTTCAAGAGGAAGCGATTGTCAGTACAAAAGCCAAACTTGATGAAGCAAATATTAACCATGTCACATTGATTCATGATGGCCATCAACATGTCCTAAATTACGTGCAACAACCTATTAGTGCCGCTATCTTTAACCTCGGTTATCTTCCTGGTAGTGATCAAAGCATTACAACTCATGGTGAAACAACTTGGAAAGCTGTAACCGATATATTAAGTTTATTAAAAAAGAATGGCATTATTATTTTAGTTATTTATCACGGTCATGACGAAGGAAAAATAGAACGTCATTACTTAGAACAGTGTTTTGAAACACTTGATCCTAAAACAACGCAAGTCTTAACGTATCAATTTATTAATCGCAAAACCGCCCCATTCATTGTGGCCATTGAAAAACTACATTAAAAAACTACCTCACGGTAGTTTTTTATTTACCTTAATCAGGAAATGACTTTACTCATTTCCATTTATAAGCTCAATTGTAGAATACTTATCTGTTTCTATATATATAAGTAGCGATAAGTTTTTCATAGTTGAAAAACTTTTAACGCTACTATAGTTAGCCTTTCTACCAAAAAGCCTAATCTACTAAGCCTGTTTCTTAGAAGGTGAAATATATTTCGCTATGTATGTAGGTTGATTTTATTTAGACTAAATCTGACTTCTTAAGTTCAATTACTTGAAAAATTCAACGAATATTGTCCTTCATTTATATATTCTTCATTTATCAACATTTTTCTCCCCAGTGTCATGATGATCAAATTGTTACACGAATCAAGTAACCGATTACAAGTTATTGTTAAAACAGCTCCGTTCCTACTTTTTTATAATTTTAAATGCTATAATGTTGGCATATATATGGAAAAGGAGGAAAAATAAGTAATGAGGGGCAGTAAATTAAAGAAGCTATTAGATGTCTTAAAAGGACATGAGCATAAAAATGAAACTTATAACTACGTCATTCCTGATTTATGGAATGCATGGGGGTATCAAGGAGAAGAAATGGTACGCACTAGTTGGGGGGAACTCATCGTTAATCCATATCATTTCTATAGCCAAGTGATTGAATCATTCATTTTACCTAAAGCAGAAGATGAAGTGAACTATAATCAATCATTAAGTTTAATCAAGCAATCTTATCAAGATAAACCAGGTTATTTAGGGGGAGACTGGATTAAAGATTCAGTTGTTTATTCAATGATGGTACGAACATCGACTGCTTGGGACCACGACCGAAGTGGAGATTTAGAAAACCATAACTTATATAATTTAAATGAAACAGGAACGTTTGTTAAATCATTAGTATTACTTCCACTACTTAAGAAAATGGGAGTAGATACAGTATATATGCTTCCGATCTCAAAGTTCTCATTAAAAGATAAAAAAGGAGAGCTTGGATCACCTTATGGCGTTAGCAATTTCTTTGAAATCGATCAAAGTTTAAAAGATAACATGACCGGATCAGAAATGACTGTTGAAGAAGAATTCCAAGCCTTCGTAGAGGCATGCCATATTTTAGATATGAAAGTCATGATTGATATTATTCCTCGAACAAATTCGGTGGAAAGTGATTTGATTTTAGAACATCCAGATTGGTTCTACTGGGTTTACACCGATACATTCCATGAATATTATCCACCATATGTTCCTGGACTTGGAAGTACGTTAACACCAAAATCTGAATACTTACCATACGTTTATGCCTCTGAGGCTGTTTGGAATCATATTCATAAGTTCTCATATGCACCAAATGTCATTGACCCTGAAAAATGGGAACGTGTCGTGAAAGAATATCATGAAACAGAAGGGGCTTCTATTTTAGACTTAGTCAGTCGTGAATTTGGATTGACAGTAGCTCCTGCTTTTTCAGATCACATTAATGACGTCCAACCACCATGGACAGATGTAACATTCTTTAGAATGTATTTAGATCATCCAGTTGAAAGTCAAAAATATTTAGGTGGACAAGAGTTACCTCCATACATTTTATTTGATACCATCAAATCAAATTTTTATAAAGGAAACATCATTAACGAAGGATTATGGGCAACTTTATCCAATATTATTCCTCATTATCAACAACACTATGGAATTGATGGTGCACGTATTGATATGGGACACGCTCTTCCTTCAGAACTTGTCAATCGTATCATTGCTAATGCACGTACAAATGATCCAGACTTCTGCTTTATTGCTGAAGAATTACAAGAAGAAAATGCAAAAGTCTCAAGAGACAATGGTTATAACATGATTATCGGTTATGGTTTCTATCAAGAACCACGTGTTTATGAGCATCGCACCCATAACTTTATGTATGAATCACGTCATTTACCATGTCCAGTTTTTGCTGGAGGTGAAACACATGACACACCTCGTTTAGCGGCTCGTGATGGTGGACGCACGTTATCAAAAATGTTAACCGTGATGAATATGTTCATGCCTAATGGAGTTCCATTTATTAACTCTGGGCAAGAAGTATATGAAACACAACCAATGAATACCGGTCTTGATTGCCGTGATTATGAACAATATATGCTACCACAAAATGACCGCTATTTTGGAAAGTTAGCACTCTTTGATAAATTTGCGCTTCATTATTTAAATCACATGCGTTGGGAATTACCTGATATTTTAGAAGCCATCTCAAAAATTCGTCATGACCACTTAAAAACATTTACAAATGTTGAAAACTTTGTTGGACTAGGATTTGATAATTTAGGTGATCCAGCCATCGGATTTGGTTATATTGAAGAAGGAAAACGTGGTCACTATAATGACAATGTCTTTATTATTGTAGCAAGTACAAACATGCACTCACCAATTGATGTAACGGTTCATCTTGAAAACTTACGTGAACAATCAAAAAATACATGGTGCACTGGAAAACTATTATTCTCGACTCATGAATGGCAGCGTGAAGTTCATGAATTTGACTATAATCGAAATTTACACCTTCATCTTCAACCAGGTGAAGTTAAAATTATTAAATTATGATATAATGAAAGGTAACATCTCACAATGTTACCTTTTTTTTATTGCCGATTAATCTATATAAGTCCAGATAAGTTTTTTACATCGTAAAAAAACTTTTAAGCCCTACTAATGGAGGAAACATGCTTCGCATGGTAGGTGACC
>JAUMTV010000172.1 GCA_030531025.1 Turicibacter sp. | reverse complement strand
ACACAAAATATGAGGCAAGTTTTTCGTGTACTTCATCAAGTATCGAAATTACCTTCTTAAAGCAGAATACCACAATTTGGTACACTCGAAACCTTCGAAGAGGTGTCAATGACAATCACTGAATATATCAATGACTATAATCATCAACGAATTCAAACAAAATACGGCATGAGTCCAATTGAATTCAGACTACATGCCGCATAAATTCTCTTTTTATTAATTGTCTACTTGACAGGTACTACTCCACTTAGCCCTTTATAAATATCCTTTTTTTAAATGAAACGAAGCACTTGCCCATCAATTGAGGATACTCGCTATGCAAGATGGGGACCCTATCTTCAATAATGAGATGATCTAATACTGCTAGTTGTTCCTTAATCATTTCATATGCATTACTTGGTGATAAGATTTGGCGTGCAAGATATTGGAAGCTAAACTACTTTACCATTTTAATTGATACAATATTAATACGTTTTACGACATTCGACATGTTATTACCTCTTGAGTAACTACTCAAGGGAATAATATATGTTTATAAATCTAATTGTGACAGCATATATGTAATCACATAAACACTTCAGTTCATATTAAACCACATATGTAACTTTTGAACAGGCTAGAATTATCTTATTTCAATATATTGTGGGGATTCCTTGTCCTAGTCGAAGACTAGGTATCCTCCACTAATAAAGCTTAAGGTATAATCACAAAAGAATTCATGGATCGATTAATTATTTAACATCCGAAGAATGTGAGCAACTTGCACGACAAGTGGCTTAAAAACTTAACTTTTTTGTGTCCAAAATATTGACCTAAATCCATGTATTTCATCTAAGCATCTGTATAGTATAATTAAAGTAAAATGATTATTTACAATAAAAGCAAAACGAGTATAATTAATATATAGTTTGACATCAAACAATTAGTAAGGAGTAAAGTTAATGAATCCAAATTACGTAGGAAAAGAGATACATTCTGTAGGAAATCTGATTAAAAGACAGGTTGACAATTTAAGCTCAATTCGATATGCCGATCAATTAACAGGGACTAATGGATGGATTATCGCTTATTTATATCATCATCAAGGTCAGGATATTTTTCAAAAAGATATTGAAGAAACTTTCGAAGTCACTCGTTCAACAGCTTCAAAAGTGATTACACTAATGGAAAAGAAAGGAATGCTTGTTCGCACGAGTGTACCACACGATGCAAGATTAAAAAAACTAACTTTAACTCCACTAGCATTAGAAACTCAAGCCTCTATTACTAAAGATATTCAGCAATTTGAAAAACAATTAATTAATGGCTTAAGTGACCAAGAAATTAGTACCTTATTTCATTGTTTAAATCAAATTAGATATAATCTTAGGCAACTTTAAGCTGAGAAAGAATAGCTTTCTCATATCCTAATTGTTTGATGTCAAACAATATGTAAAAATTGTATAAAAGATAGGGGGAAAATGTATGATTAAACGCTTATGTAAATCGATTCGAGAATATAAAAAAGATTCGATTTTAGCACCAATCTACGTTTCATTAGAAGTTTTCTTAGAAGTCGTCATTCCAATCCTAATGGCGAACCTAATCGACTATGGAATCGATGCAGGAAATTTAAATTATGTGATAAAAATGGGGGTTATGCTATTAATCTTTGCTGCCATTAGTTTATTAACTGGAGTTTTAGCAGGTCGAAGTGCTGCCATTGCATCATCAGGATTTGCTAAAAATCTTCGTCAAGATATGTATTATAATGTTCAAAATTTTTCATTTTCTAATATTGATAAATTTTCAACAGCTAGTATTGTAACGCGATTAACGACTGATGTAACCAATGTGCAAAATGCGTATCAAATGATTATTCGTATGGCCGTCCGTGCCCCAATTATGTTGATTTTTTCAATGATTGCAGCCTTTAAAATTAATGCACAATTATCTTTAATATTTTTAGTTGCGGTTCCTGTCTTAGGAATTGGATTATATTTAATTATGACTAAGGCTCATCCTATATTTGAGCGCATCTTTAAAACCTATGATCAATTAAATAATATTGTTCAGGAAAATTTACATGGAGTTCGTGTAGTCAAATCCTTTATTCGCGAGGATTTTGAAGAACAGAAATTTATGAATGTTTCAAATCATATTTATCAGGATTTTACAAAGGCTGAAAAAATATTAGCATTTAATATGCCTTTAATGCAATTTTGCATGTATGCCTGTACATTACTGATTTCATGGTTTGGTGCTCGTTTAATTATCACGACAGGTAATAATCCTGTAACAGGACTTAGTACGGGGCAATTAATGAGTTTAATTTCATATGCAACTCAAATTTTAATGAGTTTAATGATGTTATCTATGGTCTTTGTTATGTTGACCCTATCTCGTGCATCAGCTGAGCGTATTGTTGAGGTTCTAGAAGAAGAAAGTAATTTAAAAAATGGTGATCATCCTATTCATAAAGTAAAAAATGGCGCAATTACCTTCGAAAATGTTTCATTTAAATACTATCAATCAGCTGAAAAGGAATGTCTCCGTCACATCAATTTAAGTATTGAAGCAGGACAGACAATTGGAATTATTGGTGGGACTGGTTCATCCAAAACAAGTTTAGTTCAATTAATTCCGCGTTTATATGATGTAACTGAAGGACGAGTAACTGTTGGTGGAGTAGATGTTCGAGACTATGATCTTGAAACCCTTCGTCAAGAAGTCGCAATGGTCCTTCAAAAAAATGTCTTATTCTCAGGGACAATTAAAGAAAATCTTCGTTGGGGAAATGAACAAGCAAGCGATGAAGAATTAAAAAGAGCTTGCCAGTTAGCACAAGCAGATGATTTTATTCAGACCTTTCCAGATAAGTATGACACGTATATTGAGCAAGGTGGAAGTAATGTATCAGGTGGGCAAAAACAACGTCTGTGTATTGCACGCGCATTATTAAAAAAACCTAAAATTTTAATTTTAGATGATTCAACAAGTGCTGTCGATACAAAAACTGATGCTCTGATTCGCCAAGGTTTTGCCTCAGACATCCCAGAGACAACAAAAATTATTATTGCTCAACGTATTTCTTCCATTCAAGAAGCTGATCAAATTATTGTCATGGATGACGGGGAAATTAGTGCTATCGGAACTCATGACCAATTATTACAGACCTGCTCAATCTATCAGGAAGTATATCATTCACAAATGAATGGAGGGAAAGTTGATGAAACAATCAAAGCAACCATTTAATTCAAAAGAGAATATTGATTTATCACGTGGAAAGAAAAAAGATTCAAAAACATTTAAACGCTTATTAACTTATTTATTTAAACATAAATTGAAATTTACATTTGTCTTAGCCTGTATCATTATTAGTGCCCTAACAGGAGTAGCATCATCCTTATTTTTACAGGTGTTAATCGATGACTATATTACTCCCCTATTACTAGAGGCAGTTCCAAATTTTTCAGGGCTATTTCGTGTTGTTCTATTAATGGCTGGCCTTTACCTCATTGGGGTGTTAGCAACGTTATTCTATAACCGTTTGATGGCTGTTATTTCTCAACAGGTATTAAAAGAAATTCGAGATGAGATGTTTGCTCATATGCAAACTCTCCCAATCAAATATTTCGATACGCATACACATGGAGATTTAATGAGTCATTATACAAACGATACTGACACCTTACGTCAAATGTTATCACAAAGTATTCCACAGTTAATTTCATCATCGATGACAGTTATTGCAGTTTTTTGTTCCATGTTAACACTTAGCTTTTGGCTAACAGCAATCGTTATTATCTTTTTAATTATTGCATTAAAAATTGTTAAAACAGTAGCTGGTAAAAGTGGACAATTCTTTATGGCACAGCAAAAATCACTAGGTGAAGTAAATGGATATATTGAAGAAATGATTCATGGACAGAAAGTAGTTAAAGTCTTTTGTTATGAAGAAAAATCAAAAGAAAAATTTAATGAATTAAATGAACAGTTATGCCTAAACTCAACAGAAGCTAATAAATATGTTAATATTTTAATGCCAATTATGAATAATCTTGGATATCTTTTATACGTTGTATTAGCTTTATTTGGAGGAATCATGGCGATTGCTGGAACTACCAATTTTTCTATCTTTGGAACAGGGGTTATCTCATTAGGAATGATTGCCTCATTCTTACAATTATCGCGTAACTTTATTAATCCAATCGCTCAAATTTCACAACAAATCAACTCAATTGTCATGGCATTAGCAGGAGCAGAACGTATTTTTAACTTAATGGATCAAGAAAGTGAAAAGGATCAAGGCGAAGTTCATCTTGTAAATGTAATGAGCGTAGAAGGAAAGTTAGTTGAATCAAAAGATTATACAGGGCATTGGGCTTGGAAACGTGAGCATGGTCATGGAAAAATCGATTATATTGAGTTACAAGGTGATATTCAGTTTAATCAGGTTGATTTTGAATATGAACCAAACAAACGAATTTTACATAATATTAATCTTTACGCAAAACCAGGCCAAAAAGTAGCATTTGTTGGCTCAACGGGTGCAGGGAAGACAACCATTACAAATCTTATTAATCGTTTCTATGATATCGCCAATGGTGAAATTACATACGATGGTATTCCTATTGATCAAATCAATAAACAAGACCTTCGTCGTTCATTAGGAATTGTTCTTCAAGATGTTAACTTATTTACTGGAACAGTTCTTGAAAATATTCGCTATGGAAAATTAGATGCAACAGATGAGGAATGTATCGAGGCTGCTAAATTAGCTAATGCTCATCATTTTATCGAAATGCTTCCACAAGGATATCATACAGTTTTATCTGGAGACGGTAGTGGATTATCACAAGGTCAACGTCAATTGATATCTATTGCCCGAGCTGCGGTAGCTAATCCTCCGGTTATGATTTTAGATGAAGCAACTTCTTCTATTGATACAAGAACGGAAGCCATTGTACAAAGGGGAATGGATTCATTAATGCATGGACGAACAGTTTTTGTCATCGCCCATCGTTTATCAACCGTTCAAAATGCAGATGTGATTATTGTCCTAGAACATGGTCGTATTATTGAGCGAGGAAATCATGAAACATTAATCGAAAAACGCGGAAAATATTATCAATTATATACAGGAGCATTCGAATTAGAATAAATTAAAAGCTGAATCCATTGGATTCAGCTTTTAATTTATTCTATCTTGTTTTATATGATTGAATAAGCACACCTTCATAAACCTATAGATTAGATTTTAATACTAAAGTGAGGATCTCTTAGTTTATAAGTATTCATCTTAAAATGTAAAAGTAAGCTAATCTATATAGAAACAGAAATGTAATTCATAGTTTTTAAAATTAAACACCAGTAGTCAAAATTCGTCAAAATCTATGTTAAAATAGTATGTATTAAACAGACATTTTAAGATAGAAATTGGGGCAACTATGAATCAGACAGAAT
>JAUMTV010000171.1 GCA_030531025.1 Turicibacter sp. | reverse complement strand
ATAAGAGAATGCTGTATATCATGAATAGAAGAGTTGAAATCAGAAAAGTCAATCGATAATAAGCTGATGAGAATAAGGAGACGTTTGATGAAAAAAATACTATTTTATTTCTGTTTTATGCGGTTTAGGGTGCTTATGGCTACTGATAATAACGAATGATTGGTTTCAAGTTGTGATTAAACATGAAAAACCGATTTTTGCTTGGCCGATCACGACCTCAGTTGATGAGGAATTAGAAGAATATCAAGAAATCGGTTATGAAATAAAGTTTGAAAAAGACAACTTATTAGAAGGAGAATCCTCTCAAATAAGTAGGTATCAGTTTTCATTATTAGGCGAGGGGCAATGGGACGAGGATTAGTGATTAAGAAGAGTTTTTGCTCTTCTTAATAAAACGCTATGTTTTAAATAAATATTGATAAATATAACAAAAGAAATGGACTTGTTATCCATTTCTTTTATTTTTAAGTTTTTAGTGTTTTTTCAATGATTTTCTCTCTGATTCTTTAACACGTCTATCGATGTCTTTCATATAAGAATCAAATGAGATAAAATATAATATTCCTGCAACAACACTTCCTATCCCACCTAAGCATACAACTACTTGAACAATAGTTGACTTATCCATAGAAAAGCCTCCTTATTAATTGTTTACCTTATTCTACCATAAAAAGATTGGCTTTATTATTTTCTTTATAGATATTTTTAAGGATTTATATAAAGTGAGAAGTTCTCAATCGTATTGATGCATTTGACATGACAGAATAACTTGCTTGTGATTGAACGTAGGCTTTCTTGATTTTTAGAAGTTAGTTATGAAAATTCTATATGAAATATCAACACACTTCTAAAGCAGAGCCTAATAAAAAAGAACGAGTAGTTTTGTAAAATTTATTTGACAGATTTACTGATAGGGACTATAATCTAAGTATATTCGGTTGTATACAATTTAATTTGATGAAGGGAGAAGTTTTGTGAATCACTACGAACACTTAAAGTTAGACAATCAATTATGTTTTTCATTGTATGCAGCTTCTCGTGAAGTCATTAGATTATATAAGCCTATTTTAGATGAATATGGTCTAACGTATACTCAATATGTGACGATGCTCGTTTTATGGGAGAACGAACGTTTAACGGTTAAAGAGATTGGTCAACATTTACATCTTGATTCAGGAACACTTACACCGTTGTTGAAAAAATTAGAAGGTATGCAATACATTCAAAGATATCGTGATCCAAATGATGATCGTGTTGTTATTGTAGAATTAACGGTAGCGGGACGTCAGCTGAAAGAGCAAATGGTTGAGGTTCCTAAGCGAGTATTTTGCCAAGTTGGTGGAGATCTTGAGGAGTTAATCTCATTAAAAAAAATGTTAGATGATTTATTACATAAATTAAGTTAAACAATCGTTTAACTTAATTATTTCATTGATTAATTGTATAAAATTAAATTTTAAAAAACTAAAGGAGAAATCAAAGATGAAATTTTATGAACTAGAAGCTAAAAAGATGAATGGTCAAGTAGTAAAAATGGAGCAATATAAAGGGAATGTTGTTTTAGTTGTTAATACAGCAAGTAAGTGTGGCTTAACACCACAGTTTAAAGAGTTAGAAGAGTTGTATCAAAATTATCACGCAGAAGGATTAGAAGTTTTAGGTTTTCCTTGCAATCAATTTGCGAAGCAAGATTCAGGAAGTAATGAAGAGATTCATGAGTTTTGTCAATTAAACTATGGAGTGACATTTACGATGTTTGAAAAAATAGAAGTGAATGGAACTAATGCTCACCCATTGTATCAATTTCTAAAACAAGAGGCAAAAGGGTTATTTGGCTCAGAAATTAAATGGAATTTTACAAAGTTTTTAATTGATCGTGATGGAAATGTGATTAAGCGTTATGCTCCAACAGTCAAACCATCAAAAATTGCAGTAGATATTAAAAAATTATTAAAGTAAGGCTATCGAAAGATAGTCTTTTTTATTATCCTTATGAGGTTTGTTTCGTCAGATAATAAAAATAACGTAACAATGTTTTGTTAAACTGTTCACAACGTAACAATGTTATGCTATATTGATAGTATAGTGAAACAAAGTTCAAATCAAAGGGTGATCATTGATGTCAGAAGTAAAACAAGATTTACATATAAGTACAAAAGCTGAGATGCCAGGAGGGACATTCTCAGATGTTCATATCTCCGGTCAAGGAGTAATTAATGGTGATTTAACATGTGAGCAGCTGAAAGTCAGTGGATCTGGAAGATTAAATGGAAATGTAAAAACTTCTGAGATGAAAGTTAGTGGGAAAGTAGATTTAGAAGAAACACTTGTTGCTCAAGTGTTAAAAGTTAGTGGATCATTTAAATCAAACGGAAGTATTCATTGTCAAGAGGAATTGAAAGTCAGTGGGCAATTAAAAAATTCACAACATATTGCAACGTAAAATTTAAAAGCTTCAGGAAAGTTATCAACGGAAGGAAGCGTTGAAGTAACCGATGGACACATTTCAGGCGTATATCGTAGTGAGACTTTAACTGTTAAACAAGGAAAAATTTCTGGAATAGCAACGATTAATAAGTCGCTTTCAGCTCATGAACTAACAGTTAGTGGTCATTTAACAGTTGGTGACTCGATTGAAGCGGAGCAATTAAAAGTAACAGGGCGTTTAAATTGCGAAGGATTCATTAACTCAGAGAAAGTTGAATTAGAAGGCAATTCTAAATCAACCTTCAATGAAATTGGAGCAAGTGAAGTGAAAATCATCCGTTACTATCATCGCTATCCGATAAATAGTGTGTTCTCTTCAATGATTAATGGGTTATCAGAAATGTTTGGATCAAGTTATAAAGTGAGTGGAAACTTGATTGAAGCGGATTCGGTTTATGTTGAATCAGCAAATATTAAAAAAATTAGTGGACATGATGTTGTGATCGGTCCAAATTGTATCATTGATGAAGTTGATTATACTGGAACGTTGAGTGTGGATAAAGAATCATTAGTGAAACAATCGTCTATGAGATAGGAGGAATACAAATGTATAACTTACAAATGAGTGGTTTAGGAAAAAGTGAAGGTGGTGTGTTTAATGAAGTTCGATTAGAAGGGGTACAGCGACTTTATGGGAATGTTCAGTGTCTTGATTTTTTTAGTGAAGGTATTTTAAAAGCAACAGCGATTGAATGTCAAAATAGTTTTAATCTCGAAGGAGTAGGAGGCATGAGCTCACTAAAGGCACCGAGTATAAATACTGAAGGTGCTTGTCGCGTAAAAGAAGCAGTTATAGGTCAAGCATTACATGCTGAAGGTTATTTAAGTACTGGGGGAGTCGTAAAAGTTGAAACAGCTCAAATTGTTGGGAAAGTTAAATTTAAGGAAGTAGTTGAAGCAACAAAAATAAATTTATCATTTTGTGCAGCTTCTTCATTCGATGTGATTTCTGCAACAGAAGTTAAGATTTCACGTTATTTAGATAGCGACTATTATCAAATGAGTAAAGGAAGCGGGATATTTAAAAGAAGGAGAAAGTATAAGATGAAAGGGCAGTTGATTGAAGGAGAAACAATTGAGATTGAATATTGTCATGTTAATGCGATTTACGGTGATCACATTAAAATAGGACCTAATTGTCAAATCAATGAAGTAGCGTACAAAGAATGTCTTGAAATTCATCCAAATGCAGTCGTAAAAACTGTTAAACAAGTTTAGGAAGAAGGAATTAAAATGGCGAAGAGATTAACGATTTTTGGTGATGGCTCGGTTGGTGGTGGTGAGTTTGGAAAAGTCCGTGTATATGGAGAAGGAATCTTTCAAACAGATATCATAGCAGAGTCCATTAAAGTTTTTGGATCAGCAACCTTTAATGGAAAGGTAGAGTCAGATGAAATTCAAATTTATGGATCAGCAGACTTTAATGAGCCAGTGACTTGTAGTCGTTTAAGATTATATGGAGCGGCAGCATTTGAAAAGTCAGTGACATTTGAGGAACTCACTATTCGAGGCTCTGGTGAATTTAATGAAAATGTAACAGTTGATCACATTAAAAATTCAGGCGCTTTAGAAGTCAATGGATTTTTAATTGCTCGTGAAGTGAAAAGTTATGGAGTCATGCAGGGAGAAGGAAAATTTAAGGTTGAGAACTTTCTATCAGCAGGAGTGCTTGAAACAAAAGGCGAAATTGAAGGTGAGAAAATTATCATAAAAGGTGCGATTCATAATGCTAACCTCATTAATGGCGAAGATGTTTTAATTGAATTAAATGATCAATGTAAATGTCACAGTATCGGTGCTTCTAAATTAGTTGTCACACGTGCTAAACGTAAAAAAAGAAAATCGCTATTTATGATGAGTAAAAATAGTGAAAAATCCCTCATTAATGAAGAACAGATGGTAGAAGTTTTAAATAAAGTGTTAATTGCTGAAGAAATAGAAGGAGATGACCTTGAACTGAATTCAACAAAAGCAAAAGTTGTTCGTGGAGAGACTATTAAGATAGGTGCGTTGTCGAAGATTGGTATGGTAGAATATTCAATGTCGCTAGAAATCGATGAATCAGCAGAGATTTTACAGCAAGTTAGAAGTTAGGTGATGAAAGTGGAAGTTGAATTAATTTCAAAAAAAGAATTATTACAATTAACCAATATTTCGTATGGACAGTTATATCGTTGGAAGCGAAAAAATTTAATTCCAGAAGAGTGGTTTATTAAAAAGTCAGTGTCAACTGGACAAGAAACATTTTTTCCTCGTGAACAAATTTTAGAACGTATTGCTAAAATTATTGAATTAAAAGATCAAGTTTCACTTGATGAATTATCTGAAATCTTTTCACCTAAAGTGGAAGAACCAAGCTTTGAAGGAACTGATTTAGTTGAAAAAAATATTGTAACACAACAGGGACTATTATTATTTCAAAGTATGATTGGTCATCCTGCTAATTTAGCTGATTTAAAACAAGTGTTAATGGTGAAAATTTTAGATGAAAATGTTGTCACAGGACAAATTACATTTGATGAAGGAAAATTGGTTTGGCAATTTTTAAATCAACATTATTCAAAGTTAACTGGTGATCAGGCGTCTATTATTTTAATGCGTCACTTAGGATTACCATTTGTGATTGGAACATTGAACCGTGAAATGGTCATTTTGGATGAAGGGGATAAATTGATTTTAGAGATTGAGGTTATGAAGGAGTTGGGACAAATTAAGTTAGCTTTATTAGCTTAAGAAAAAATTCCGATTAAGTATCGGATTTTTTTACACCTAGATTTATTGGTAAAAAAAGGTATAATTTGATTGGTTTATTAAATAACAGGAGCTGAGGGGAGTGGATGACTAGTCCTTTATTTTAGATAGTCTTAAGTGTGAGAAGGTTTTATAATTGTGAGGGTTTTTCTATGATTTTAGATCTCAGAACGGGACGAATTTGATTTATCCTTAGCAGGATAAAAAAAGAGTCCGATTTTATATCGG
>JAUMTV010000170.1 GCA_030531025.1 Turicibacter sp. | reverse complement strand
GTAATTTTCATTTAATATCAACACTCTTCTAAAATGAATCTTATTTTAATCTAATGTAACTATATAAAATCTTAGATATATTATTTACTCCGAATAATTTGACTAAAATATTAAATAGTTTTATTTTTTTATTTCTAGATAGTTTTAAAATCCAACACTTTTGTTTTATTTTTTTGAATATCTCCTTTCTTTTTACTTTATCTAATCTGTACGAATTAGCCATTAAAATTAAAAGTTCATATGCACATAACTCTACTACATAATCCCTTGTATATTCTTCAACCTTATTTTCTTGATATAATGTCATCCATTTATCTATAATAAAATATAAATCATTAACTGATTTTTCAGATATACTATTTGTAATTGAATCTTGTCTAGTTTTTCTATATACATAAAACGGCTGATTGCAAACATCAATAGTTTCTATTTTTTCTAAAAGTCGAATACTCCAATCAATGTCTTCACTAAGAAGACCCTTCATAAAAAACAGCTCATTATCTAATATTAACTGCCTTTTTATAATCTTAGTACAAGCACTCACTGGGAATTTGCTAATTGAAGATAAATATTTTAAAGCATCAACTTTTGATTGATTGTAAATCTTACTTCTTTCATATTGTTCGAATCCGTTTATTTTATCTATATTTTCATCATATAACTTAGTAGCTGTTAACAACAGTAAATCACAATCAGAAGATAACTGTGGTATGATTTTATTCATTGATTGAGGCATCCAAAAATCATCACTGTCTAAAAAAATAATATATTTTCCACAAGAATTTTTTATTCCTGTATTTCTAGCTTCAGATAATCCTGCATTTTTCTGACTAATAAGCTTAACATAGTTATATTTTTTTGAATACTCTTTACAGATTTTTAATGAACCATCTGTAGATCCATCATTTACCACAACTATTTCTATATTATTAATATCCTGTTTTATAACACTATCAAGACATTGATTTAGATATCTCTCCACGTTATATACAGGTACTATAATACTTATTAACACATCCATTAAAAGACTTCCCTTCAAATTCTAACTATTATCAATTTTCTTTAGTTTTTTATATGATAAACTATACATTTCATCATATAAACATTTGAGTCCTACAATATACCTATACTCTCTAATATCATTAAACATAATATTTGGATCGATGATACTAAACTAAACAATTTTTTAAGAATATTTTTACGGTACCCGACTTGGGACAAGTTTACTAAAGAAAAATAGATTTTATGATCGTTGCCCCATTCCCTAGCAGTGGAGGATATATGCTTCACATAATAGGTGACCTATTGATTTTTAAATTCATCTAAGTAAGTACAGCACAGTCTACAAGTTTTTGTTTAAATCAGTCAAAGCTCCTTTAGTTTAATACGATTTCTATAACTTTACATGATCTTAAAAAACTTTCTAATTAATTGTAACTAAAATCTCCATTATTAAATATATTTTCTTATAACTTCTATACCTTTAAGTGTTAAATAAGATAATGTTCCTAAACGATATTTATTAAAAAAGTAAAACAGTTTCCAATGCAGGGGAAAATATTTTAAATTTAATTGTTTGTAAGCTAACTTCATTCTTGTATCATTTAAAATATTATTAATTTTTTTAATTTTCCTTAAGGGTGAGATTCGATTTGCTGGATTAATTTCATTTAATCCTAGTCCGATCATACTTAAACAAATTCTATTATTCATTGCCTCTTCGAAAATAGATATATCATCATATTTCGTTAAGATTTGAATTATTTTTTCATCTCTTCGTTTCCATTTTTCTTGTAGATCAATTTTATATCCTCTAGTAAAAGAACTTTCATTTCCTTTCCAGTAATGATATAACGGCAAGTTAATAAAATATGAGCTTTTTGAGTGTAAAAGTACCTCTACATTAAAAACTAAATCCTCTGCGGTTCCAATAAAATTAGTGTCTATAAAGTTAATATTATAATCTTTAATATTTGATGTTTTGTAAAGCTTGCCCCATACCGTTACTAAAGAGTCTAGGTTTTGTGGATATGCTAATTCTTCATTAACAGGACCAATCAGTTTTCTTAATACTATTTCTTTTGTTTCCTGTTCGTTAAATAAGTAATTGGCTTTTAAATCAATTTTCTTATTTAATTCTCTATCAGGATAGCTTCTTACATAAGAGCTCAACACTAAATCGCAATTTGTGTTAAGTGCTTTCTCATATAATACTTCAATAAAATTTAACTCTAACCAATCATCACTATCAACAAATGTTAGATAGTTACCTGTTGCTTTCTTAATTCCTAAATTACGTGTTTCTGATAATCCTTCATTCTTTTTATCTATAAGTACAATCCTAGAATCTTTTTCTTTATACTGTTCAAGTATCTGTAATGAATGATCTGTACTTCCATCGTTTATACATATAATTTCCAAATTTTGAAAAGTTTGATTAATAATACTATCTAAACAACGTGATAAATATTGTTCGACATTATAGACAGGAACAATAATACTTACCTTGGGTTTCACTCTATCTCTCCTTTACTAGGCCTTTATAGATTTGCTTTAAATTCTCTAAAGCAGATGAAACTTCGTAAGACTTAAGATGAGAGCTCAATTTCAACTCTTCTTTACGATTTTCATATCCCCGTTTAATTTCACTTGCTAAACCTACCTCATCTCCAACTGAAATAAGACTTCCAACTGTTTCATCAACGATAATATCACGACAGCCTCGAATATTTGTTCCAATCACTTTACGACCACATGCCATGAGTTCCATTAAATTACGTGGTAATCCTTCGCGATAAGAAAGAAGTATCCCAATATTTGACACATTAATCAATTCGTTAATATCACTTCTAAATCCTAAAAATTGAATGTGATTAGTGAGTCCTCGTTGTTTCACTTCTTGTTGTAATTCATCTAATTTTGGACCTTCACCAACAAGTACGGCCTTAATCTTGGGATACTGCTCTTTTAGCAACTCCATCGCTTTGATGAGCTGAATTTGATTTTTGTTTTCGTTTAACTCAGCGATCATAATGATAACAAAGTCATCTGGATCTAATCCTAATTGTTTTCGTTTTTGTTGATTTTGATCATCAGGTAATATTTTATACTGAGTTAAATCAAGTCCAACCCCATTCATCAAATACGTTTGTTTCGGTTTAAGTTTTTTGATCGTAATGTCATAATCTTCTTGATTAATCGTAATCGTAACATCTGTTAGTTTTGCCATGATTTTTTCAATCGGATAATACAATAACCACCCGATTTTAGGACCACCTTTTAGAAAGTGATACCCATGAGCCGTATAAATCGTTTTTAACTTTGGATATTTTAGTTTGAGTAAACGACCAAATAAAGAAGCCACTGGCGTATGCACATGAACGATATCGTATTGCCCCTGTTTTTGAATCGCAAGTAGTTGTTTAAATGCCTTCAAATTTCGTGGATGTAGTGGATTTCTTCCAAATGGTAAGTTAAAAACCATCACGCCTTGATGAATTAAAGATTTATTGATCGGCTTATCAATACAGGTCGCAATATCAACATGATACCCTTCATTTAGTAACATCTGAATATGTGGCACTAAAAATGCATTAATCGTGCGACTCACCGTTGTAATGTATAATACTTTTTTCATTCACTCACCTACTTAACGATTTTTTTACGTTTCTTATCGTTAGATGATTCACTATAAGCATAATAATATTTTGAGTAACCTTTTGATTTTTGTTCAATATCATTTAACACCGTCCCAATGACACGAGCCTGAACTTTTTCTAACTCTTTATATGCATTTAAGACAAACTTATGTCTCGCCATTCCTTGACGAACAACAAGCAACGTGCCATCTGCTTTTAATGCTAATAATTGCGGATCCGTTACTGATAAAAGAGGTGGCGTATCGACAATAATATAATCATACATTTCTTTTAAATGAGTTAACAGCTGAGTCATCGCTTCTGAACCAACCAATTCTGCTGGATTAGGTGGAACTTTTCCGGCAGTCATGACATGAAGATCGTCTCCTAGTACTTGAATGACATCACTGATCGGTAATTTTTGAACAATTAAATCACTAAGTCCTACTTGATTAGACAGATTCAGTTTTTTATGAATCGTTGGCTTACGTAAATCGGCATCTAGTAATAAAACTTTTTGATTCATTTCACTAAATGATTTAGCTAAATTTGAAGCAACCGTTGATTTTCCCTCACCAGGAACCGAGCTTGTAATAACAATTGTCTTTAATTCTCCATCAATCGATGAATATTGAATACTCGTACGAAGTGAACGATATGCCTCCGCTGATAATGATTTTTGAGATGTTAAATACGCCATGACTTATTTTTCCTCCTTTTCATTAACATGCGGTAATTGCCCTAACACCGGAACTGGCAATAGTCGTTCAAGTGATTCTTTTTTATAAACACGATCATCTAAATAATCAATGACTAAGATTAATCCAATAGAAGCAATGACACCAACTGCAAAACCAACCATAATCACTTTTGCTTTATCCGGTTCAATCGTAAATACCTTCACACTATCAATAATTTGAACTTTAACATTTTCCATAATCATCTCAGCTTGTTTTGAATACTCATTTGTTAGTGCCTTTAACACATCTCGTGACTGAATTTGATCTGTACTTGTATAATTAATTTCTAAAATGGGTGAATTTTCAGCTGACACAAAAGATAATCCGTGACGAACCGCACCTGATGAAAGTTCTAAATTATTTTTTTGTAGTGTTTCATCTAAAAAGTCATCAATCATAATAATTTCTTTAAACGTTGACATGAAACTTGTATAAGATTTAATCTCTTCATCCGTATACGTACTCATGACATTTGAAGAATCTCCAACATAAACTTTAACACGTGCACGATACATCGTCTCTAATGTTGACGCATATAAAAAACCAAGCAAAGTTGTTAAAATAGTGATCACAATTAAAACCCATATTTTCTTTTTAAATAATTCAAACAGCTCTTGTATTTCTAACGTTCTTTCTTCCATTGCTATCCCCCTACTTCGCAAATAATCGCCTAATTAATTCAATAATTTTTTCTTGTTGCTCGTTTGTCATTTTTGTATCACTTGGCAAACAAACACCTCGATTAAAATAATCTTCTGAAACCGAGGTTTCTTCACTTACTGTAAAGAAGAGATAGTATTTGAAAATCGGTTGTAGATGCATTGGTTTCCAGACTGGACGTGATTCAATATTTTCTTTTTCTAATGCTAACATGATATCGAGTGGTTTAACTTTTGATGTTTCTTTTAACGTCATTACCGATAGCCAATAGTTCGATTCACCAAAATCACAAATATTCATCATTTCGATGTCTTCAATGTCTTTAAATGCTTCTTTATATGTTTCATAAATTTCTTTTTTCTTTGCGATACGTTCATTTAACACTTTTAATTGGCCACGACCAATTCCCGCTACTACATTTGACATACGATAGTTATAACCAATTTCTTTATGC
>JAUMTV010000169.1 GCA_030531025.1 Turicibacter sp. | reverse complement strand
TATTCTTTATTTCTTTTTACGTAAAAGTGTTCCTAACATTAACGAAAGGCTACCTAAACCTAACTATGCAGTTGCAATTTAAATACTTGTCGGTGATTATTTGATTGATTTGGTTTTATTTATAGTATCTAATTAACAACAACATAACATGCAACAGTCTTCTCACCGACTGTCACTAAAACAACAGCTACTCCTTGATTAACTGCTGTGACTATTCCATTTTTATCTACTTTAAGAATATGTTCGCTAGTAGACATGAAAAGTACTTGGTCATATGCCGCATTGTCTGAATCGACTGTCACTTCTAATTTACATATCTCTCCAATATTTAACTCTAGTTCTTCATAATTTAATGTTAGCATTTCAACATTGATCGATTTTACTGAAACTTGATCATTGACCTTCCTATCCTTTGTTATAGCTGTAGGATTAATCGGGATAAAGTTATTCTTACTCTCATTTAGGTTGTTTAGTTCAGGTTTAGTTTCTAACTTTGTTGTTCCCCTGACTATATTACTTGTAACTGAATTGTGTCTCAACTTGCTCTCTCCCTATCATTAGCCTTATTCTTAATCATTTTTGTATATAAATTATAATCGAGCTAATCTTTATCATCATAAAATTCCAATCTAGTTATTTACCTAATATTGGATATGAGTCGAGCGGTAGAAAAAACTCTTATCACTAACGCTCAAAAATAATTAGCATAAGAGTCGGTTGTGCTACTAACTCCATATATTCAAAGCACCTACATACAGAATATACTTCTTCGTTTCTCATTTTTTTGTTCTTAAGTAATAAAAAAAACTCTAAAAAAGATTATCTAACATAACCTTTTTAGAGCCGGTTGCACTACTAACTCCGTATATTCCAAAGTGCCCACATACAGAATATACTTCCTCATTTCTCATCTTTCAGCAAAATTTTATCATAAATCAAACAAAAATACAATAATTACCAAAATTATTTATTAAAAATCGATATTTAGTCCTTTTTGATAACTGATTCACTATACTCCATAATAACTAGCTTTTACTAAGTTGTTACTAATCCTTTGACTTCCTTTATCTCTTTTTGTGTTTTAGCATGGATTTTAATTTCTGTTTCAAGTGGCATATTTTCAAAGGCCGTTGAAATCATCAGTTTAATTCGATTGAGTTGATTAACTTCACTAGCTCCTGGATCGTAATCAACGGCAACAATATTTGTGCCTGCATATGCTTTTTTAAGGGCTTTAATGACTCCTTTTCCAGTGACGTGATTTGGTAAACAAGCAAATGGCTGCATACAAATGATATTTTTAACATTCATTTCAATTAACTCAACCATCTCACCGGTTAATAGCCACCCTTCACCTGTTTTATGACCTAAAGAAACAAAGTTTTGTGCTCCTTTGGCTACATCATGAATCGTTTTTGGCGCCGTGAATCGAGAACTTTTTTCTAATGCCTCTTTCAGTGGTTTTCGATACCACTCAATAACTTGGATGAGCGACTCCCCAATAATTTTAGAAACTTTACTACTGAGTAATAACTTATAATTTGTATCATGTGCACAATAAAGTAAGAAATCAACCAAGCCTGGTACAACGGCTTCTGCCCCTTCCGCTTCTACCACTTGAACAACATTATTATTCGCTGTTGGATGAAACTTAACGAGAATTTCACCGACTAATCCAACTCGTGGCTTTGAGACATTAGAAATCGGTAATTTTTCAAAGTCACTCACAATTTTTTTAATATTCATTCGAAACACTCGATGACTCGCTTTTCTTAAAGCATACTTACATGTTTGCTCCCACTTTTCATAAAGAGCATTAGCATCGCCTTTTTCAAGTTCATAAGGACGTGTTCGATATAAAACATTCATCAGTAAATCTCCATACATTAAAGCTTGCATCGCCCGATTTAATAAAGAATATGAAATTTTAAAGCCTTCATTTTTTTCAAAACCTTGGGCGCTAAGTGAAATAACAGGGACTTGCTCAAGTCCCGCATCTTGAAGTGCCTTTCTTAAAAATCCAATATAATTTGTCGCTCGGCATCCTCCACCTGTTTGAGTGATTAAAATTGCTGTTTTATTCACATCATACTTTCCAGATTTAAGGGCACTCATCATTTGACCAACGACTAAAATAGCGGGATAACAGGCATCATTATTCACATATTTTAATCCTTCATCTACTGCTTCATGATCAAGTGACGGTAAAACATCTACTCGATAACCTGAGTATCGGAATGCTTCTTGTAGCAAATTAAAGTGAATAGGTGACATTTGAGGTGCTAAAATCGTATAGTTTTGCTTCATCTCTTTTGTAAATTCAATCGGATGATAAGCGGTATCTACTTCATGCCTTGTAAACTGATTCTTTTCACGTTCAAGCATCGTTGCTTTTAATGAGCGAATTCGAATTCGAGCGGCTCCTAAGTTACTTCCCTCATCAATTTTCAATGTCGTATAGATTTTCGACTGACTCGCTAAAATATCATGAACTTGATCCGTCGTGATGGCGTCTAATCCACAACCAAATGAATTTAATTGAACTAGCTCTAAATCGTCTTGTTGAGCGACAAAGCTAGCTGCTTGATAAAGTCGTGTATGATACACCCATTGATCAACGACACGAAGTGGACGCTTTACATCTCCTAAGTGAGCAATCGAATCTTCAGTAAATACAACAAGACCAAGTGAATTAATCATTTCAGGAATTCCATGATTAATATGCGGATCAATATGATAAGGACGCCCTGCTAAGATAATCCCTTTTAAGTTATGTTCTCTCATATAAAAGAGCGTTTGCTCTCCGTTCACGCGAATATCTTCTTTAAATGATTCAAGCTCAAGCCACGCTTCATTCACACTATCATAGATGGCTTTCCATGATATATTTAAAGGTTCAAATACATCATATAATCGTTTCGCTAATTTATCTTTATGATCAAATGGTAAAAATGGATGATAATACTTCACTTGTTCTTCTTTTAACTCATCCATATTGTTTTTAATGACTTCAGGATAAGAAATAACAATTGGACAGTTATAATGATTATCTGCTTTTTGATCTTCTTTTTTCGAATACGTTAAAGACGGATAAAAAATAAAATCGACATCTTTCTCAATTAAATTCATGATATGACCATGAACTAATTTTCCTGGATAACAGACTGATTCTGAAGGGATCGTTTCAATTCCTTTTTCATAAATGGCTTTAGAAGATGGATCTGAAAGAACCACTTCAAATCCGAGATTTGTAAAAAACGTAAACCAAAATGGATAATTTTCATACATATTAAGCACTCGCGGAATTCCAACACTTCCACGCTTAGCTTCTTCTTTTGTTAATGGTTTATAGTTAAATAATCGTTTATATTTATAGCGCACTAGATTGGGTAAAGCAGCAATATCATTTGATTTTCCTGCTCCTCGTTCACAACGATTTCCCGAGATAAACGTTTCTCCATTTAAAAATTTATGAATCGTCAACAAGCAGTTATTACTACAAAGCCCGCATCGCGTACATCTTGTTTTCATCTCAAAAGTCTCAAGTGCCTCTGAGTCTAATAACGTTGAAGCCTCTCCTTGAACGTAACGTTCCTTAGCAATTAAAGCAGCTCCAAAGGCTCCCATGATTCCTGAAATATCAGGACGAATCGCTTCCCGTTCTGACAACAATTCAAATGCTCGAAGTACAGCATCATTATAGAATGTTCCACCTTGAACAACAATTTTTTCTCCTAGCTCCCCGGGATTACGAAGTTTGATCACTTTAAATAAGGCATTTTTTATAACAGAATAAGAAAGTCCTGCTGAAATATCGCCAACATCAGCTCCTTCTTTTTGTGCTTGTTTCACACGTGAATTCATAAAGACTGTACAACGCGAGCCTAAATCAACGGGACGTTGTGCTGTAATAGCAGACTGAGCAAAGTCTTCAATCTTTAAATTCATAGATGTTGCAAAAGTATCTAAAAAGGATCCACAACCAGAAGAACAAGCTTCATTTAGTAAAATACTTTCAATATTTCCTTCTTTAATTTTCAGACACTTCATATCTTGTCCACCAATGTCTAAAATCGTATCGACCCCTGGACAAAAATAATCCGCCGCTTTATAATGAGCGATTGTTTCAATTTCGCCAATATCTACTTTCAATGCGGCTTTTAATAAAGCTTCACCATAACCAGTTACAGTTGATTTTACAATGTGAGCCCCTTTAGGAAGCTGTTGATAGAGTTCTTTCAATACAGCAATACTTGATTGTAGCGGGCTTCCTTGGTTACTGCCATAATGTGTGAATAGTAACTCTCCCGCTTCATTTATTAATGCTACTTTTGTCGTCGTTGAACCTGCATCAATTCCTAAAAAACAATTTCCTTCATACGTCTTAAGTTCACATCGAGAAACGGATGATAATTGATGACGCGATTTAAAAGCATCGTACTCCTCTTTTGTCTTAAATAATGGCTGTAATCGTGTCGACTCCTCGACTTCAATTGACTGTATATGAGCTAAACGATTCATGAGTTCTGAAAAACTAAGCATTCTTTCATCTACACTTGATAAGGCAGCTCCTAGCGCAACATAAAGTTGTGAATTTTCAGGGAAAATGACTTGCAACTCACTTAATTGAAGTGTTTCAATAAATCGCTGACGTAACTCTGATAAAAAATAAAGAGGGCCTCCTAAAAATGCCACGTTTCCTTTAATAGGCCGTCCACAGGCAAGACCACTAATGGTTTGAATGACGACAGCTTGTAACACTGAAACAGCAATATCCTCCTTAGCCACCCCTTCATTTAAAAGAGGTTGCACATCTGTTTTAGCAAACACGCCGCACCTTGCTGCAATTGGATAAATAACTTGATAATGTTTCGCTAATTCATTCAGTCCAAGTGTATCGACTTGTAATAACGACGCCATTTGGTCAATAAAGGCTCCGGTTCCTCCAGCACAGGTTCCATTCATTCGTTGTTCAATTCCATCTTTAAAATAGGTGATTTTTGCATCTTCACCTCCAAGCTCAATCGCCACATCTACTTCTTTATAATAAAGCTTTGTTACTTTTGTAGCAGCAACCACTTCTTGAATAAATGAAATATCTAAATGTTTCGCTAACGACATTCCCCCAGAACCCGTCATCATGATGGTGAATTTATGAGATTTAATCACCGACTTCGCCTTTTCTAGTATTTTATTAAGCGTCTTTAAAATATCTGCAAAGTGACGTTGATAGTCACTAAATATTATCTTCTGATGATCATCTAAAATAACGACTTTAACTGTTGTTGATCCAATATCAATGCCAATATGAAGTAAATTTTTGCTCATCCTGTTCGCAGTGTTTCTGCTTCTCTCCCTTCCCATCAACGATATTCCAACACATCCTCCTTCCTTGTTGATTTCTTAAGCTACTAATTATAAGATTATTATAAAATATATCCATTTTTTAGCAAGTGCTGTTTTTTAATTTTCCCTTAAAAGATATGCATCTGTAACTTTTCATAGAATGAAAAAAGAGATTGAAACATAATGCTTCAATCTCTATATAAACAGAAATGTATTTTATCATTCTACATCAGCCTTAGTTGGTAAGCCACTTTAATAATAAAGCATCCTAT
>JAUMTV010000168.1 GCA_030531025.1 Turicibacter sp. | reverse complement strand
TAGAAACTGAGTATGATTCTGAAAATGTAGATTATTTCTCTGTTTTTATATAGTTAGAAAAAGTTTTAATATCAAAGATAAAAAACGTTAACTGGTTATTTTATTAAAAGATTAGGATCTATATCCATGAAAAATAATAATCCCTTATCACATCCAATTATAGTTTGCATCTAAATATAGGAGATAAGTAATGGATGGAAAGTATCAACTAAGTATTAGAGAGCTTATTCAAGAATGATTTAAAACATGGAATATTGAAATCATTGAAATAAATGTTTTTTGAGATGACATGGAACTCTTATCCATTATTTATAAACACGGTAGGGAGAGATAGGTATAAAATAGGGACATATATCAAAGGTTAACTTGCAAAAAATCACTTAATAGATTATTTAATTTTATTTGAAGCAGCAGGCAATGTTTTTAGTCAGCGTATAGATGGGATGTAAGATAAAATTTATTGAGATAAGCATCAGTTTAGTAAATAAAAAGGAATATTTTTGATTTTTGATCCATTTTTTATAACTTAAGCTGCAATGATTGCACTTTCATTTTTTTGAAAGTGTTTTTTTTGCATTTTTCGAGCCATATTGTTTGTGAAAAAATTTATTATGGTATATAATTGAAAATGAAATAAGGACACATGGCCATTTTATAGATACTGAAACTGTCGGAGTTGATGAAGATTATAAATATCGGAATGTGTCAAAAAAACATATATCTATAAATTAGAGGTGACAATCATGCAAACAGGTGTAAGACGTGTTGTTTTAGTTGGAACTGGATTCGTAGGAATGAGTTTCGCTTACTCAATGTTAAATCAAGGTGGATTAGAAGAGTTCGTTTTAGTCGACGTAAATAAAGATAAAGCTGAAGGGGAAGCAATGGATTTATCTCATGGTTTACCATTCGCACCAAGTAAAATGGATATCTGGGCTGGAACATATGAAGACTGTAAAACTGCAGATGTTGTAGTTATCACTGCAGGTGCTGCTCAAGCTCCAGGGGAAACTCGTTTAGACTTAGTTGAGAAAAATGCAAAAATCATGCGTGGAATCGTTCGCGAAGTTATGAAATCAGGATTCAATGGAATCTTCGTTATTGCAAGTAACCCAGTAGACGTATTAACTTACGTTGCATGGCAAGAATCAGGATTACCACGTCATCGTGTAATCGGATCAGGAACTACATTAGATACTGCACGTTTACGTTATGAAATCGGAAAATACTTAAATGTTGATCCACGTAACGTTCACGGTTATATCGTTGGGGAACATGGAGATACTGAGTTCCCATTATGGTCTCATACAACAGTTGGGGTAATGCCATTATTAGATATCATTAAAGACAACCCTCAATATAAATTCGAAGATTTAGAGCAAATCTATGTTAATGTACGTGACGCAGCTTACCATATCATTGAGCGTAAACGCGCAACATATTATGGAATCGGTATGGCATTAGCACGTATCGTAAAAGCAATCTTAAGCGATGAAAACAGCAGCTTATCAGTATCTGTATACTTAAATGGTCAATATGGTCAAAATGATGTATTCGTAGGGGTACCTGCAATTATTAACCGTAATGGAGTTCGTGAAGTATTTGAATTAAATATCACGGGATCTGAACGCGAAAAATTAACAAAATCTGTTAACGTTTTAAAAGAAACTTTAGCAACTGTTAAATAATTTGTTTTTATGAGAAAGGCACTGTGAATTACACAGTGCTTTTTATGTTCTTTTGACGAATGTGTAACGGGTTAACTTTCGAAGTTTAAAGGGGTTACATCTTTTTATTAGAAAGATATTATGATAAAATAAAGAGGAACAAATAATAATTAAAGAAGATGAGGTACAGTGAGTGATTTAATTTCATTTGACCGATTTAGATAGAGTATTATAAGGAGGACTATATTATATGAAAAAATATGTATTTGGAATTGATGTTGGGGGTACAACAATTAAATGTGGTTTATTCTCATCAAAAGGTGAAGTTTTAGAGTCATGGGAAATTGTCACAAATAAATCGGATAATGGAGATCACATCATTTCTGATATTGCTGCAACAATTCAAGCAAAATGTGAAGAAAAAGGGATTAACATTGACGAAGTTGAAGGAGTAGGAGTTGGGGTTCCCGGTCCAGTTGATAACAATGGATTTGTTAAAGTAGCTGTTAACTTAGGGTGGACAAATCGTGATGTGAAGTCAGAGTTAGAAGCGTTAGTTGGTGTACCAGTTGCTGTTGGAAACGATGCTAATGTTGCTGCATTAGGTGAATTATGGTTAGGGGCAGCAGCAGGTTCACACGATGCAATTATGTTCACTTTAGGAACAGGTGTTGGTGGCGGAGTTATCGTAGATGGTAAGGTCGTAGCTGGTGTTCATGGTGCAGGTGGAGAAATCGGGCATATCGCCGTTGTATTAGAAGATGGAAATCAATGTAACTGTGGAAAAAAAGGATGCTTAGAAACAGTAGCCTCAGCAACAGGAATTGTTCGTGAAACTGAAAAATATTTAGCCGCTTGTGATGAAGCATCTTCATTACGTGAATTAGCTAAAATTGAAGCAAAAGACGTTTTTGATGCAGCTAAAGCAGGAGATGCTGTTGGATTAAAAATGGTCAATCAATTAGGACGTTATATTGGTTTAGCAGCAGCTAACTTAGCAGCGACAACTGACCCACAAAAAATTATTATCGGTGGTGGTGTTTCTAAAGCAGGAGACATCTTAATTGACACAATTGTTAAACATTATAAAGAGTTTGCATTTAGTGCTGTTCGCGAAACAGAATTCGTCTTAGCTGAGTTAGGAAATGATGCTGGAATTGTTGGTTCAGCTTACTTAGCAAAAACAGTTTAATTAAATATAAAAAGCACCCTATTTAGGGTGCTTTAAGTCGTGTTAGAGGTGATGAAAATGAAAGTCTATCCGTTAGTATTAGGTTCTGTCCAAACCGCTTGCTATATCATTTCCAATGAAAAGAAAGCCGTCGTTGTAGACCCAGCAGCAAATGCTAATCAAATTATTCAGTATTTAGGAACAAAAAAATTAGAATTAGAAGCTGTTTTATTAACTCATGGCCATTTTGATCATATTGGGGCGGTTAATGAGTTAGTTGCAAAATATCAAGTGCCTATTTATGCCCATAAGAAAGAAAAAGAATACTTTGAAAATCCAGACGTTAACTTATCGCCGATGATTTATGAACGTTTAGTCTTAAATAAAGACTTTGAATATCGCTTTATCTCAGATCAGGAAGTCATTGAATGTTTAGAAACAAAAGTCAAAGCTTTCCATGTTCCAGGCCATACGACAGGAAGCATATGCTATTATTTTGAGTCAGAGGATATCGTGTTTACAGGGGATACGTTATTTAAACATTCGATTGGTCGTACGGATTTTATTTATGGAAATCATGATCAGCTAATCAAAGGCATCCGAGGAAAACTGTTATCTTTACCTGGTCATACGTTAGTTTATCCAGGACACGGAGAGTGTACAACGATTGGGGAGGAATCAAAACATAACCCATTTTTAGTCTAATTGTTTGATAAGTAAAATAAAAAGAAGGAGTTTATCCTTCTTTTTATTTTACTTTATTTTTTGTTTAATTTGGTTGACGACTTCATGGATTGTTAGTTGATCGGTTTGAATCGTTAGATGGGCGCATTCTTCGTAAAAGGCAGCACGTGCTTCAAATAAAGACGTTAATTTTTGTTTAATGTTTTCATTCTTTAATAAGGGACGATTGGTTGTATCAAGTCGCTGAATTAAAGTGGGAATTTTAGTTTTTAAATAAATAACGAAGGTTTCTTTTTGAAGAAGTTTGCGATTTTCTTGACGGACAATGATTCCACCGCCAGTCGAGATGACGCCATGTTGGTGAATGAGTTTTTGTAAAGCTTTTGTTTCGCAGTCACGAAAGTAACTTTCTCCTTGTTCTTCAAAAATGGATGAAATCGTCTGATTGTTTATTTCTTCAATATAAATATCTGTATCAACCCAAGGTAAATTTAACTCAGTTGCTAATGTTTTTCCAACGGTTGTTTTACCACTTCCCATCATCCCGATTAAGACGATTGGTTTCATGGTTATCACCTCTACTTTAAAAGATATGTTTGATTTTTTTTATTATATTCAATAGTTCCTTGTCCTAGATATTCATTATAAAGAAATTTATAGGTAACATCAAGATTTTGATAGCCATTTTTGTAAGTAATAGTAGCTGTTGTACCATTATGTAAAACAATGGTTTTAGTAGACATATCTGAACTAGAAGTAAAGTTAGGGTCTGTGAGTTCAGTTGTAATAAATGACAAACATTCTTTTTCAAGCAGTGTCAGGATTAAATGATAGCGTTGGAGTTCATAAGTTCTCACTTGGTTTTCAAGACGATGAGCGAAATGAAGTAGGAGGGTGGCGATAATTAAACTAATGACTAAGGTGAGTGGCATGATGATTCCTTTTTCATTGTTCATCTAATTCCTCCCATTCTAAAGGAAATAAGCTAGAGGAAAGATAAATCTCATAAGTATCATTTGCAGAGGTGGTAAGTCTCAGGGTGGCAGATTGATCGTGATGCAATGTTACCTGGAGGTTTTCGCAATGATATAGGGCGACTTCGCCACCTTTTCCATCCACTTGTCTCATGAGGCGATGATTAGAGATATAGTAAGAAGGGACAGTTTCATTAGCTATATGAATTTGAAATTTTGAGCCATTGGTTGAAAAATATAGGGCCTGTTTAGCTTCTTTTTGTAGTTGAGTACTAAGGGCACTTATTTCTTGAGAAGTGGCTTGATCTAAGTCGGTTTGAAAGTCATCAATAATGGATATAAATTGGGTGAGGACGACGACAAGTATAGAAGTAATAGAAAGGGCAACAAGATGTTCGACGAGAAGAAAACCATGACTTGAAAGCTTAAAGACAGATGGTTTGAACAGATCCATCACCTCGCTTGTAGATGGCGCATAACTTGTGATCTTTAGCAACGACTTCATAGCTTACTGGTTGATGAAAGGTGAGTGGGAACTCAAAGCTTTTACCATAAAAGAGTGATTGATCCTTTAATTCGTAGAGTTTATTATAAATGCTTTGTTCAAAGTAAAGTTGTTGCTCAAATGTTAACAGTTTTGGCAGGGTTTGAACTAAACTTATTCCAATAGTGGTTAGAAGAATGACTCCCACTAAACACTCGGTTAAAATATAGCCTTTTTGATTAGTTAGCATCACGAATATCAATTCCTCCTGTTCCGATGGAAAAGACCAAGTTCTTTTTAAAATATTCACTTTGAATGATAAAGGTTTTTCCACTAGCGACATGCCCTAAATTGTTAAAGGTAATATCTGTCATGTTCACGTTTGCTGGAATACTAACACTTTGAGGCAACTCGCGTTTTAGTTTTGTTTTTGAGCCGTTTTGTAAAATGAGATAATAATTTTGCTTATGATATATCCGAAGAGATAATGTACTACCTTGAAGTGGGAGCATATTGTTTTCTCGCACATAATGTAAATCTGATTGTAGCATAGAAATCGCTTGGTTGAGTTTAATGTAATCATATAATTTTATAAAGGTCGGTGCAAAGAGCAAATAAATCATGCCTGTGATGACTAAGGCGATTAAAGCTTCAATTA
>JAUMTV010000167.1 GCA_030531025.1 Turicibacter sp. | reverse complement strand
CAAACATTTAGTGTGTCGTGATCAATGTAGATTTTATTTCTGTTTATATATAGATGCCATTGAACCTTGGAAAGCATTGTTTCGACCAGCTAGATTTTCTCTGTCTATTCTTCCATACTTATCAACGACTATAGCTCCATTTCTTAACCTCTCTATTTCATCTTCATAAATACATCATGCCTCACTTAGTTTACAATTTTTAATTTTCAGTCCTATTTTTATACAAAACTATTTTATATTTAAGAATAGTAATCTCTCAGCATCATATAAAATAGATTTAACTCTTTTAGTGTCATATTATTTATAAAAAAGATAAGTGATCCTGTTTATGGAGTCACTTACCTTCTAACTGATCAAATTAATTAAATTTTTTAAGATTTTCTTCGAATTTTAACGTATTATTTTCATAACTATCAATTTTGTGATTGAGATACGTGAGCATATTCTGTAATTCTTCAATTTTAATTACTAAACGTTCTCGTTGATCAATGAGTAATTCTTTTCTTTGGGCACTTGTTTCGTTTCCTTGCTGGAATAACGTCACATATTCAATTAAGTTTTCAATTGATAAACCAGCATTTCTCATACACTTAATAAAATTGATCCATTTACAATCGGTTTCTGTATACTCACGGTTCCCACGACTATTTCGCTTGATTGGAGGTAACAATCCAATTTTTTCATAATATCGTAACGTATCTGCCGATATATTACACTTCTCACTGACTTCAGCAATTGTCATAATGTCTCTCCCCTATTTTAGCTTTTCTTTTTATTATACTACTTAGAGTTCACTCTAAGACAAGTCCTTATTTCAAGAAATGATGTAATCTACTGTTTAAAATCATAAGAAAAAATGAAGATTTTAACACCTAATGAAAAAACTAGTGATCAATCACTAGTTTTTTTGTTACTCCCTCTCCCTTAACTGATTATGAAATTTTTATAATGGTTCCATTTTCAATATGATAAATATGATCAACCAAATCAAGGACACGTTCATCATGTGTGACCATGACCGCTGCTTTTTGATGCTTCTTCGTCTGTTCACGAATCATTTCCACGACTTTGCGCCCACGAATTCCATCGAGTGAAGCTGTCGGTTCATCTGCTAAAATAACATCTGGTTGATTCATAAAGGCTCTAGCAATCGCGACACGTTGTTTTTCTCCCCCTGATAATTGATTAGGATACGCATTTAAGCGATGAGATAAATCTAAATCAGCTAATAGTTCTTTCGCATATGCCTTTTGCTTCTCCCCCGTTTTACCAATCATACGCCCCATCATTTCAAGTTGTTCAGCAACTGTTAGAAAAGGAACTAGTTGATGTGTTTGAAAAATAAAGCCTAACTGTTCACGACGTATTTTTGTCCATTCTTTTTGTGTTTTTGTATGAACAGGTGTCTTTCCAATCCAGACTTCACCTTGATTAGCAGATAATAACACCCCTGCAATCGATAAAAAGGTACTTTTTCCTGAACCTGATGGGCCTACAATGGCCACAAACTCCCCTGGTTTGACTTTAAAATTAACGTTATTTAATACGGTACGGATTTCATCTCCATCTAAATATTGTTTCGTAATCTGATTTAACTGTAGTGCATATGTTTCCATTACTCATTTCCTCCAATTGCCATTAATGGATCAACTTTTGAGATTTTAGACATGGTGAATAAATTAGATAATAAAGCAATCACCACAAAGATCACTGAAATCAGGGCTGCGGTTGAGACATTTAACGTAAATGGCATCGTACTTGGTAACACACTGGCTAAAGCAAAGGTTAAAACATTTCCAAGAACCATACTAATCCCAGCAATCATTAATACTTGAGTCAAGACCATGAAACGAAGAGACTTCATTTGAATGCCTAATGCTTTTAGTGTTCCAAACTGCGGAATCTTTTGAATCGTCATCACATAGAAGAAAACAGCAAGTATAACAGCTGAAATTAATAAGAGAACGATTAAAATCATCGAAATGGTTGCCTGCTCTTGAGCGTATCCCGGAATATTTTTAATGACCTCATTTTTTGTTAAATTCGTTGTTTTATCGAGGATTAATTCGCTAGCCTGATCCCCTTTTAAAGCAAAGCCATGATAACCTTGATTAGGACGCATCTCTTTAAATGTTTGTAACGTAACAAATCCAACATTTGAATGAGCATATAGCTGATCCTTCACAAAGCCAACGACTTTAAATTCGATGTTAGAAGTTGGATCAATAATCATATCTCCAATTTGGATTCCTTCAGCTTCAAACGTATTATTCAAAACAATCTCGTTCGTTGACTCCTCAGCTAATGAAGCACCATCGATAATACTTGGCATCATAAACGCGTTTGGATCCACTGCCACATATGTGATATCTATCTTTTTATCATCCTCACGTTTCATCATCGCAGCACGTGAAATATTTAATGGGGTTGCTGCTTCTGTTTTTTTTGTTAATTGAAGCCATTGATCCTCTGTTAGTTGTGATCGCGTGATTAACTCATCAGCGTCTTCACTAATGAGATAATGAGTCGCCTCTGCATTTTTAATCAGCGCGCTTGTCGCGCTTCCAAGTCCATTAGCTAATCCAGCAAGAAATAACACAAGAAAAGTTAATAGAACTAAAATCGTCATAATGAGCGCATACTTTGACTTATTATGCTTTAATTCTTTCATTGCTAAAAACATATTGCTCTCTCCTTTAATTAAGATAGCCTTACTATAACGTGAGAAGATGACGCCAATATGACCAATCAACATCTGAAATAAAAAGATTCTGTTTTTAAATACGGTTTAGATCGATATAACTAAATCAATCGGTAGCTAACAGAATGTGACTAATAAAAAAAAGAAGCCATCTATTTATGTTAAAAGTAGATAAGTAAACTGATCTATTGTAAAGCAAAGCCTGTATCGTAAGTTACAAAGTAATTAACGATACAGGCTTTTATCTATCGCTTTATTGTTTAGTTATTAAAAATTTTAGTTACCTACTTCAAGTGGATGATGTTCAAAACTAACTTCTTTTATTGTTAATGGATTGAAATCAGTTATATCATAAACAGCTATATTTTCGTCAAATGGGGAACTATGTGCTTGAGTATAAGTTCTAAATTTAATTGTGAATCGATAATCAAATGATGAAGGATAATAACCACGTTCAATTTCTAAAATTTCGTATTCATCCATACCACGTTGATTTTCACCATATACTCTATTTACTGAATCGATTATGTTAGGTAATAAAATGAGTTCTATTATCCTATTATATTGCGGAATCAGTTCATATGCTGAAAGAGTGCTGAAGGATAAATTTTCATTTTCTGCTAAAACATAAGTCGTTTCATTAACTTTTAAGATAGATACATAATAGATAAAAGAGATAAGTGTTAATAATATTGCTAAACCATAGAGATACTTTTTCATTTGATAGTATCCTTTCTAATTTCAATAATACTCGAATAATCTTCCAACTAATTAACTTGCTTGCCTTATTATGCTTAGTTTATCTTGTTTTATGCATTTGAACCGTCTATGTTTATTGTCTTAGAAAACATACAAAAACCACCATAGATTTATGGTGGTTTACTCAAATGACCGAATATAATTAGCTCTATTTAATTCACTTGGCTTACTTCTCTTACTATTCTACTATTCATAAACTGACTTCTTTTTTTGTTTCGCTTTTACACCCGTTTCTAAAAGTTATCGATAAAAAAGAGCTAATTTACCTCTTTAAGATGATAGTGACGGTTGTTCCTATTGATTCTTTACTCTCATATAAAATCTCTCCACCAATTAACTCTAAAATTCGTTTAACAATGGATAGACCTAAACCATTTCCTTCTTTTTTATGTGATTCGTCACATTGATAAAATTTATCAAAGATTTTCTGCTGATTGTCTTTAGAGATTCCAATTCCTTCATCTTGAATGATGATCGTCACACTTTCTTCATGTTGAATCATTTTAAGATAGATTTTTCCTTTAGGAAGTGAAAATTTAATCGCATTATCTAAGAGATTTAACCAAACTTGATACAATAAATCATAGTTTTGATGAATGGAGTAACTAAATACATCAAGATCATACTCCATTTCTTTTGATTGCCATTTTTCATCTAACACGATGACACATTGACGAAGTTGCTCAGCTAAATCAAAACTCCTTTGGTGTGTCACCATCGCTTGGTTATCTAACCTTGAAAGTTTTAACATATTATCACATAATCGACTTAAACGATGCGACTCATGTTGAAGATACGTTAAATATTCTTTTTGTTCTGCCTCATTTAATCCACCATCATGTAAAACTTCAGCAAACCCCATGATGGCTGCCACCGGTGTTTTTACTTCATGTGAGACATTGCTCATGAAATCTTTTTGAAGATAATCCATCCCTTTAAGTTCAGCTGTCATCAAATTAAAATCATGTGCTAACTGACCAATTTCATCTAAATCTCGATAATCAATCACTACGTTAAAATTACCAGCTGTTACTGCCTTGACCCCTTTTTCAAGTCTTTTGATGGGGGCGACAATGAAGCGACTCACCTGCCATAGTGCATAGCCCCCGATTAAAATGCTTAACACACAAACTAAACTACTTAAAATACAAAAACCACGCGGAGTAATGGGTTTATTATGAACAATTAAAAATCCTCCAATAACAAATCCGAGTGAGAGAAGACACGCTAAAATCAAAGTAGCAATAGAAATAATCGCAATTTTTAATCGAAGAGAGTTCTTAATTCGTTGAATCATCTTTTCACCTACTTTTCTTACTTGCTTTATACCCAAGACCACGAACCGTAATAATTTCAAAATCATCACTCTGTTCAAACTTTCGGCGAAGCTTTTTAATATGAGAATCGACCGTTCGTTCATCAAACTCAGTATCCATTCCCCAAATTTCATCCATTAATTGTTGGCGGGTAAAAATCTTATTTGGATAACTGAGTAATTTAAATAGAAGGTAGAACTCTTTAGGAGGGAGTGTGTAACAAGCTTGTGGAGTCGAAACCGTTAAGGCATCATAATCCAAAACCGTCTGTCCAATACTTAAAAGATGTTCATTTGCTATCTTTGCTCGACGTAATAACGCCTTCACCCGTAAGATTAATTCTTTTAAATGAATCGGCTTGACCATATAATCATCTGTTCCCGCGATAAATCCCGCTTCCATATCCTCTAACTGATCTTTAGCCGTCACCATTAAAATAGGAAATAAATAATTGGCATCTCGAAGAACCTTCGTCAAGGTATAACCATCCATTTTCGGCATCATAATATCACAAATTATTAAATCGATATGCTCACGCTCCAGACAACTTAATGCATCTTCCCCATCAAAAGCAGAAAACACACGATAAGACTCTTGTCTTAACTTAGTACACAGTAATTTATTTAAACTTTCATCATCTTCAACAACTAAAATTGAGAACATAGACATCCTCCTCTAACCAATCTGATCCTCAATGGATCTCAAAACAAAAAAGTATTTTACAATTTTATAACAGGCCGGGTTTAGAAGCCGCTTTAAGACTAAAACAGGCTATCGTCCAGGGATCACCTACCATTTGCGAAGAAAATGTATCTACCGCTAGTAGGGCTTAAAAGTTTTCCGATTTGAAAAACTTAACTGGACTTATATATA
>JAUMTV010000166.1 GCA_030531025.1 Turicibacter sp. | reverse complement strand
GATAAAGCTAGCATTTACGAAAACAAAACAACAGACCAAGCTTATAACTATTTGGTTGATGGAGAAGGATGCTTATGGTTGTTCTGGATAGTATGGATCACGCTAACCGGTGGAGTGATATACGGATTTTATTACTTAGAAAACGAGTGGTTATATTAAAAAATACAAATTTTATGAGGTGAATAGATGAAAAATGGTTGTTATGAATTTGGGTTTTATGGCGACTTGGCATTGCGAGTGGATAATGAATCAAATGTGTATGAATTTATGACATATGATTATCATTCGAGATTAATTAAAACGAGATTAATCTCAAAAGAACAAGCAGAACTTATCTATAATAATTACAATTTAGGTGATAAAAACTTGGTTGAAGACGAATAAAATTAGACTTTTAAAGATATTTAAGGAGGATTTAAGATGATTGTGTATGAACATATTTTTAATAGAGGTCAGTTAAAAATTAACGAGGTTCAAGTTGAAAGAAAAAAGAAAATAGATATTGGAAATTATAGAGGTACGCTTCAAACTAGAATTAATCGAGATAATTATGATATAGCCAATTTTTCTCCATTATATGGTTGGTTTATGTATTCTGATAAAAATAGAAAAGACGATTTTATATCAATGGTGATAAATGAGTATCAAGATATTCATACAAGAACCATTGAAGAGTATGAATTGAAAATTAATAAGCAAAAAGAAGAATTGAAGATATTAGCTAGTTTGTTGTAGTTAAAATTAAATTTTTATAAAAAGGGAGTTATGTTTATGGAATTTAAATCAGGAGATATTCTAATGCATAAGCGATATGGTGTAATTGGAAGCTATTTAAAATGCTATCTGCCGACGGCATCAGAACTAACAGTACAAATAAAATGTACTGACGGCAGAATCTTTTACGCTCCATATGATGAATTTATAAAAGTTAATTAGCGAGTGTCATTAAAATCAGAATTCTAAGGCTAGGAGGGAGAAAAGTGCACACCAAAGGTAGTTATATTTGCAAAAAGGCAGTCAAAATTTTCGGAAAAGACCTGCAAGAGATGATTTTCATTGAAGAGTGCGGCGAGCTATTCCAGGCATTATCTAAAAAGCGTAGAGGATTTAAAGGAGCAAATATTGCAGAGGAAATCGCAGATGTTGAAATTGCGTTAGAGCAATTAAAGCACATCCATAAGTGTCATTGTGAAGTTGAGAGATGGAAAGAGAAGAAGTTAATGCGACTTTGTGGTCGTATCGAGGAATATATTAAGAAGTAGGGGTTGAGAGTATGAGAGCAAAAGATATCTTACAAGAGTATTCACGTAATTTGAAACGTGTAGCAATGTTAGACTATGATTTAAAGAGTATAGACAATCAAACGTTGATTAAGGTGACAGATTACAGTGTGGATCATGGAGGTCCTAGTGGAGGGATTGAAGATAAGTATTGGGAACGTATCGAGAAAAAGAAAATGATTGAGTTAGAGTTATCTATTTTAAAGCCGGATATCGCACGTGTTGAAAAAGCTTTAGACTTAATTAGGACGACGCATCCGCAGGAGTGTGATGCAATGTTACTAAGACACGTAAGGAATAAGAGTAATACAGCTATTGAGATAGCATTAGGAATTAGCGTGAATACGGTAACTAAAAAAATTAAGATTGCAGAATCAGAGTTAGAAATGCTCTATAAGTGTGCGGTGTGATTTTTTTGTGAATTATTTGTGATTGTGTTGTGAATTTTAAAGGGATTTCGGTGTTATTATGATAGTGTCAGTTAACAACGAGAATTGCTTTTTGAATTCGGTGCTATGAGGTTAATCGCAATTAAGTTGTATACGATCACGAGTTAGAGGGAGGAATCCCTCATCTGGCATTGCTAGTGCTAAAGTAGGTGCAATTCCTACAAGTGCCACCTGTTACTCCATTGTATATTGTCGATGAAAGTTCGTAGAGTTTTTCTTTCTAGCCTCTTATGAGGCATCTGGTCAGGTAGCTTAACGGTAAAGCAAGGCCAATCCAAAAGCCTGTATCCGGTTCGATTCCGGCGATGACCTCCAATATGGGGAGAAATCCCCACCAGGTACGATTGTGAATTTGTTTCTTTGGCTGTTTACGAGCCATGTATGAATTCCCTCCTTTCATCATAGTGAAACTTTTGTTAAGTATTTTTCATTACTCACACTGGTAGTTAACTCTTTTGGTTGCTACCAATATGCTTGTGTAGCTTATGCGAGTAAAGCTTACTACGGTGAAGATGGTGCAAATCCATTCACAAGCTTATCCTAATTTATAGTTACGGAGTTCCCCAAAACCTTCGTAATGTTCTCTCTTTTCATCCCAAATATTTATAACAATCCCCCGTTTTGCGTCACCTGCCCCAAGGTGGCGTTTTATTATACAGAGAAAGGTGGTGTTGCAATGAAGCTTACACCAAAACAACAGGCGTTTGCTGATTATTATTTACAAACAGGCAACGCTGCTGAATCTTATAAAAAAGCATATCCCAGCTGTAAGAAAGATGATACAGCGAGAGCAAATGCTAGCAGATTGCTAACAAATGCTAACGTAGTCACCTATATCGAAGAAAAACAAAAAGATATAGCTAGTAAAAGAACTGCTGATATGGTTGAAGTTAGGGAGTTTTGGGCGAATGCTATGAGAAATAGCGAGAACAGTATGAAAGACAGATTAAAGGCTAGTGAATTAATTGCTAGAACATCAGGAGCGTTCTTAGAGAAAGTAGATGTGAATGCTAATGTTAACAATATAAATCCATATCAGAATTTATCAGTGGAAGAGTTGAAGAAACTCGCTAGGATTGATTAGCTATGGATACAAAAGATTTAATGCTAATACAGTTGGGGGCAAAGATAGAACTTGCTAGACGTGAGTTCTTTTTTTATTGTAATTTAAAAGCTCCTGACTTTTATAAAAGCGATCGTATGTATCTTGTTGAATTGTGTCGTGAGTTTCAGGAGTTCTATGAGAGTGATGATGAGGTATTGATTATTAATGAACCACCACGACACGGAAAGAGTAGGACAGCTGGTCTATTTGTTGAGTGGGTACTAGGTAAAAATCAGAATGAAAAGATAATGACTGGTTCTTATAACGAAACTTTATCGACTATGTTTTCTAAAAATGTACGAAACTCCATCTCAGAAATGAAAGCTGATATATATAAACCAACTTTCAGTGATGTGTTTCCTGGTGTTGCTATAAAACGTGGTGATGGAGCTATGAATTTGTGGTCACTAGAAGGTGGTTATAATAACTATCTTGCGACTTCTCCTACAGGAACAGCAACTGGATTTGGTGCTTCTTTGCTTGTGATTGATGATTTAATCAAGAATGCAGAAGAAGCTTACAATGAAAGTGTGAAGGAGAAGCACTGGGATTGGTTCACGAATACGATGTTATCTCGTCTTGAAGAGGGTGGGAAAATTATCATTATTATGACACGTTGGGCGAGTGATGATTTAGCTGGTAGAGCGCTAGATCATTATCAAAGTCAAGGTGCTAAAGTTAGACATGTCAGTATGAAAGCTATGCAAGACGATGGCTCAATGCTTTGTGATGAGGTGCTGTCAAAAAAGAGTTATCTTGCTAAGATTAAAGCAATGGGCGAGGATATTGCAATGGCTAACTACCAACAGGAGCCTATCGACTTAAAAGGGTGCTTATACAGTTCGTTTAAGACATATAGTGCGTTACCTACTGATGACGAAGGGAAATCTTTAATTACTTCTGTTAGAGCGTATTGCGATACTGCTGATACAGGAGAAGATAACCTTTGTAATATTATCTACGCGGATTACAATAATGAAGCTTATGTTCTTGATGTTTATTATACAAAAGAAGCTATGGAAGTCACTGAGAGAGAGGTAGCTAGACGTTATTTAGAACATCAAGTCAACCGCGCATTAATCGAGTCGAATAATGGTGGTCGTGGTTTCGCTAGAAGTGTTGAACGCATCTTGAAAAGTGAATTTGGTAGTAATAAAACGAAAATCGATTGGTTTCATCAAGGGCAAAACAAAAAGGCTCGAATCCTCTCTAATAGCACATGGGTAATGGATCATATTTATTTTCCGGTCAATTGGAGAGATAGATGGCCGGATTACTATAATGCAATGGTGAAGTATCAACGTGAAGGAAAGAACAAACACGATGATGCGCCAGATGCGACAACTGGTGTTGCTGAACAGTTTAATAATAAGAAGAAAGTTAAAGTTAAGAGTAAATCTAAAATTGGATTAAGGTAGGAGGTGAGATTATGGCGATTATTAAAGATCGTGACTTATTAAATGAAGATGGAAGTGTACCAGTTGAATTATTGGTAAAGTGCTTTGAGAATCATAATAGGATGAAGATGCGTTATGAAAAGATGCATAGGTATTATGATGGAAAGCATGACATTTTACATCGAACGCTATCTAGTGATTTATTGCCTAACAATAAGTTAATATGCAATCATGCAGAATACATCACTGATATGGCTGTTGGCTATGTTTTTGGAACTCCAATTTCTTATACAGGTGATGAGAGTATAGAGCAGCTAAATGATATATTTATTGAGATTGATGAAGATTCTCATAATAATGAATTAGCTCTTGATTGTAGTATTTGTGGTGTTGGATATGAATTGCTTTATATGAATAACGAAGAAGTGCCTTATCCGGAATTAGCTGTATTAAATCCGATGAGCACCTTTTTAGTTTGTGATGATACGGTTAACCAGAAACCGATGTTTGGTGTTGCTTATTCACCTAAATTTGATATCAACGACACTTTAAAAGGGTACGAAGTTAATGTTTATACAGATAAAGAGATTTATCGCTATATGTTTGATGATTTACAAGATAGAAGCCCACAAGAAATCGATTTAGATGAGCATTACTTTGGTGAAGTGCCAATTATCGAATATCAGAATAACAAGAAACTGAAAGGTGATTTTGAGGGAGTTATTTCATTGATTGATGCTTACAACTTACTTCAATCTGACCGAGTTAATGATAAAGAACAAATGGTTGATGCTTTACTTGCTGTGGTTGGTGCTTCATTAGGTGATGATCAAGACGAGAAGGTAGAAACTGCGCGTTTGTTAAAGGAAATGAAAATCATCGAGCTAGATGAAGGTGGAGATGCTAAATGGCTTGTCAAAGGGTTAAATGAGCAACAAACCGAGATTCTTAAGAAATCGCTCAAAGATGATATTCACGAGTTTAGCAAAGTTCCTTGTTTAACTGATGAGAACTTTGTTGGGAATGCCTCAGGTGTTGCTATGAAGTATAAGCTTTTAGGGTTTGAACAGTTAGGAAAAACGAAAGAACGCTACTTTAAAAAGGGATTACGTCAACGTTTAAAGTTGATGGCTAATATCGAAAACATCAGAGCAAAGAATATTGACGTTAAAACGATTGATATTACGATGAAACGTTCATTACCAGTAGATGACGAAGCGTTAGCGCGTATAGCTCAAGAAACAGAAGGCTTTATATCGTGGGAAACAAGGGTTCTGCGATTCGATTCTGAGATTGATGTTGAAGAAGAACGTAAGCGACTTGAAGAAGAGCGTCAGAAGTCACTTGAAGAAACTCAAAAGGCGTTTGGATCTTATGACTTTAAGGAGGAAAATGAAGATGATAGTAACGGCTTGGATCATGTTAATAATTAATTTTTTCTTATCATTTAGTAGCATTTTTGCAACTATCGCAGGAAACGATGTCTCATCTAGGTTAAGTGGTTTGCTACTG
>JAUMTV010000165.1 GCA_030531025.1 Turicibacter sp. | reverse complement strand
TAGATACTTTATCGTTAAGAAAGCTTTTCTAGTTTCATATTCATAAGAATTCTGCTTCAAAAGAATCGATAAAATAAATCAACCCCTCCCGTTTAGCGTAATATTTCATATATATAAGTCCAGATAAGTTTTTCACACTATAAAAACTTTTATCTGGAGGATGATAGTCTGCCTTAGTATTAAAGTAATCAAGCAACTAAGACTGATGTAGAATGGTGGCGATGGAATCGACTTCTGTTTATTGGAAGCCCCTTGTTAATATATTTGAAATGCGTGGTTTGAAATATATCATTGTGAATGCCAGAGATTATAAAGCTGTTCCTAGTCGCAAGGCAGATGTTTTAGATAGTGCTTGGTTGGCTGATTTGCTTCGTCACGGATTATTAAAAGCAAGCTTTATTCCAACGCGTGAATAACGTGAGTTAAGAGAAGCTACGCGATATCGCAAAGCGATCACCGAAGAGAGAGCTCGTGCACTGAACAGACTTCAAAAATTATTAGAGGAGGCAAATATCAAAATCAGTTCAATCCTTTCAAATATTACAGGTAAAACAACGATGAATCTACTGGATTATGTCCTAAATTTTATCATATGTTGAAAGATGAGCAGGAGTTTATTGGCTTAGGATCCGACTACTACAATCAATTTAATACCGATAAAAAAATCAATTCATATTTGAAAAAGTTAGCTGCTCTAGGATACAAAATTGATGAGCATTCAACGGACTGTAAGTCGGATAATTTATTATCGTAAAAAACAAGTCATTTAAAACATATAAAAACAAACAAATATTGTCGAAAGTCGCCTTTACTTCGACGGTAGTTTATGACACCATTCGAGACCTACAAGGGAGGTCTTTTCAAAGCTATTCTTATGGAGGAAGTTTGTGTTTATTTTCATAGTAGTAAAATACTATTTTAAAAGGATTCAATTCTAACTTTACACTTAAATTTCAATCTTATTGTTATACCTCAAGTTGCCATACTAAATCTCATTACTCCAATAGCTTTCCATAAAAAATGAAATACTCAATGATTATCCGTAGTTATTTTTTGCACTTATGTTACAATATAACTATAAAATCATTAACTTTTGACTTTTCCCATATTAGAGGTGAAATTAATGAATCTAGATAAGCAAATACTAAAAGAAATTGGACAGATTGCGACTCATCACCCAGAAGTTCAAAAAATATTATTATTTGGTTCACGGGCTAGAGGAGATAATAGTGAGAGAAGTGATATTGATTTAGCAGTCTATGCCAAAGGATCTATCTCCACATTTATTGAAGACATAGAACTTATGACGACGACATTGCTTGAATACGATATAACACATATTACTGAATTAACAGAAGATTATTTTTTAGAACAAATTAATAAAGAAGGAATCGTAATTTATGAGAAAAATTCAATATAAATTTACTAATTTAAAAAAAGCCTATCAACGACTAGTTGAGGTTGCAAATCTATATGATGGAAAAAATGAAATCATTCGAGATAGTTTGATTCAACGTTTTGAATTCACCTATGAATTAACACACAAAACCCTTCAAGAATTTTTTAAATACTCTGGTATCACACTAGAAAATTCATTTCCAAGAATGATTTACAAAAAAGCTTACGCTAACCATTTAATTGATAATGATAAACTATGGATTAACTTGTTAGAAGATCGAAATGCAACATCCCATTTATACAGCGAGCAAATTGCTAATGAAATTGCTCATCGTATTGTTGCTGATTATGTTGAAGCAATTGGAAAACTTATTGAAAAATTAGACGAATTACTTTAAGCTCACTAGATGATGAGCTTTTTTTTACCTTAAAAAAGATTGAAGGATACCTAGACGTGTGTCCTTCAAGCTTTAATATTAAGATTCAAAGAGTTCTTGAATATCATCCATTGAAAGATGGGTAATGAATGTTTCCCCTTCTTTAACAAGTGAATCTGATAACTCTAATTTTCTTTGTTGCAGTTTTTCAATTTTTTCTTCAATTGTATCTTTTGCGATTAATTTATAAACTTGAACTTTGTTTTGTTGTCCCATACGATAAGCACGATCCGTCGCCTGATTTTGTGCACTCATATTCCACCATGGATCATAATGAATCACGACATCAGCTCCTGTTAAATTCAATCCTGTTCCACCGGCTTTTAATGAGATCAAGAACACATCAGCTTCTCCTTCATTAAATCGGTTTGCTAAGGCAACACGTTGTTCTGATTTCGTTTCACCTGTTAATGTAAAATAAGAAATACCTAACTCATCAAGCTTTGGTGCAATTAAATCAAACATTGATGTAAATTGTGAGAATAACAAGATACGATGTCCACTCTCTTTACATTCTTGAATTAATTCTAAACATAAATTCAACTTGGCACTTTCATCTTTATAGTTTTCTAAATAAAGCGCAGGATGACAACATAACTGACGAAGACGTGTTAACATGGCTAGCATCTTCATGCGACTTTGACCTTCATTTCCTTCTTCAAGTTGGGCTTGAAGTTCATTATTCATGCTCACAAGCGTTGCTTCATATAACTTGCGTTGCGCCTTATCTAACTCACAGTAAACAACTGATTCTACCTTATCTGGTAATTCCGTTAATACATCTTTTTTCAAGCGGCGTAAAATAAATGGTGCTACTAACTGATGAACACGAGCAAGTAGCTTTTCATCTTGATCTTTAATAATCGGATTCTCGTACTGCTTTTTAAATTTCGCATAACTCAATAAATATCCTGGCAAAATAAAGTCAAAAATTGACCATACATCTGCAATTGAATTCTCAAGCGGTGTTCCCGTTAAGGCAAAACGAATTTCCCCGTTCAGTTTTTTTACCGCCTTCGCATTTTGTGTTGCCTGATTTTTAATATAATGGGCTTCATCTAAAATCACATATTTAAATGCTACCTCATATTCCTTAATATCACGACGTAGCAAATCGTATGACGTCAAAATCACATCATAATTATTTAAATTACTCAACTTCTCACTGCGCTCACTCACTGTCCCAGTCAACGTTAACACACGCATTTGTGGGGCAAAACGTTCAAACTCTGCTTGCCAGTTGAAGACGAGTGAACTCGGAGTAACAATTAGACTAGGTTTACCCACTTCGTGCTCGTACTCTGCACACAATAACGCAATCACTTGAAGCGTCTTCCCAAGCCCCATATCATCAGCTAAAATTCCGCCCATCCCATAATCGGATAACGTTCTTAACCAACGATAACCTGTTTCCTGATAGGGACGTAATGTAGCTTGTAACCCTTGTGGCAACTCATATTCCATTTCATCAATTTGTTCAAAATCATTAACTAATTGACGAAAGGCCTTATTTTTCTTAGATTTAACCTCATTTTTTTCAAGCATTCGTTCTAAATAAAGCGCACGATATTTTGAGAGTTGAATTTCATCTTGTTGTAAGTCTTCTTCAGTTAATTCTAAATCCTCTACTAAATTAAAAAATGATTGCATATACTCAGAATCTAACTTTAAAAAACTTCCATCTTTTAAACGATGATATTTCTTCTTTAATTGATACTGTGCTAAAACCTCTTGATACTCTGACACATCAAATGCTAAATCTTCTAATTTAAAAGTCATTAAATCACTTTGTAAACGCACTCCGACCGAGACTTTCTTATTCACTTGTTTAGGACTCATTCCTTTAAAACGTTCCGTCGCATTTACCTCATGCTGTGAAATTAAAGCAGGAACTCCTTGATTCATGAACTGATAAATTTGATGATCATCGCGAAGTACCATCTTATCTTTATCTATTTTAAAATCATAAGTCTCAAACACATTCATAAGTTGTGCTTCTTTCACCTTATCCCGAACAATCGTTGATGGTAACTCATCAGTAAGTGGATTATACAAATTTCCATGATATCCATATTCAACTTTCGCCTCAACTGCTAAATCCTCATTTAAATCCAAGTATACTTTACTATCAAGTTGAGGCATCTCATATTTATCTTGTAAATAATTAATGCTCTCTTCCGTTAAATAGGCTTCAATTTTTGGATAAACTAAAGATAAGAAGTTCGGTAACTGTTCTTTTGATATATATAAATAGCCATCCATCGACATTATCTGTTTTAATACTGGGAAAACATCACGAGTAAACTGCTGATTCATTGGACATAAAACATCTTCTGTCAAAATAAAAAGATGATCTCGGTAACCATGAATTAATAATTTATGTTGATTTTGAGTCAGAATAATCCCCTGATTTTTAGCCGCTTCAATTTTAAACGTTATTTTCGGTATTTCATTTGTCATTAAAACAGATTTCCATTCAGCCTTTTCAACAAAACAACTTAAACGTTCGTTTAAAAATAACTGATGAAATTCCTGCAATTTAATGTAACTTAAAAACAAAGCACGACGATGTGAAATAGGAATACTATAATGCTCAGAATAAGATTGTTGATCATTAACCATCGCCTTTACAAACTGAAGTAACTTCAAAGAATCTTGTGAAAAAGATTCAAGCTCATGACTAAATGTTAACTCCTTACCATAGGTTACCTCTGTTTGTGTCTCAACACTATGCACAAAAGCGAAAAGATCTTTTATAACATAAAATCGTTTTCTACCAATTGATAATTCTAAACGAGCTAAATCACCTTCAAATCGTAACTTAGGAATTAACTGAACGGGAACCTCTTCACTAACTTTAGAAGGTTCATTAAATAACAATGAATCTTCATACTCATTCAATAATTGATTAACTGTTCGATTTTGATAAAACATTGCTGCCGATTCCCATTTAATGCGACGAGGAAAGATTTGTTGGTGTTGTGCATGAAATAAAGTAGCAATCACATGCTTACAAAATGAATGATATTTTTGTGAAGCAGGACACTCGCATCCTAATCTTCGAACATTTCCCTTTTTATCAAAACTCACTTCTACCTCATAGCGATTTCCTTGTGATCCTCGAACAATAGATATAATTTGATAAGGGAAAAATGGATCATCACTTTTCACCGTATAAAACTCTTCTACTGCTTTTGATTGGTATAACTCCTTACCTTTTTGATAGGTTGCCTCAAAATGAGCAACCTCTTTGATTAAACTATCTGTTAGTTGTAATTTCATAAAAAACTATCCTCCTAAAACATCTCCTATTATATCAATTATAGGAATAATAATACAAATTCAAACGTTAACAAGAAAAAAACTATATAATAAAGAAGATAACTGAAGTGAGGAGGGAAATAACTGTTAAATCATATATATATAAACAGAAATGCATTTCATCATTCTACATCAGTCTTAGTTGATAAGTTGCTTTAATACTAAGACTGACTATCGTCCAGGGGTCACCTACCATGCATAGCATGTTTCCTCCATTAGTAGGGCTTAAAAGTTTTCCGATATGAAAAACTTATCTGGACTTATATAGATAATTTTTATTGTAGGTAAGATTATCATAGATAATCGCTATAGGGTCTAGTGGCAGAAAGCTAATGAATCGTCTTTGGTGATTCACTTAGCAAAGGCAATCTGATATTTAAGAAGTTTAAAGATTATTGATTAAGGTATTGAATCTTAAGATTCGGTGCCTTTTTTTGAAACTTATGATTCTATCTTTCATAAAAATTTTTCTTTTAATTTATGAAAGCGAATTTTTATACATATATCGACAAAATATACAGAAAAGACACGAATAATTATAAAATTTTGGTATAATGACCTTGGTTATCAAGGTTATTTTCATATATAACGCAAATATGGTGCGTAAGTTTCT
>JAUMTV010000164.1 GCA_030531025.1 Turicibacter sp. | reverse complement strand
TGTGATTATGTATTGAAAGACAAACCAGATTTATCAAGTTATACTATGCGAACGGTATTGTCTTACGTTGCGGAGTTAGCTGGAGGGTATGCGCGTATTACTCGTGACGGAAATCTTGAAATATTCAATTTAATCATTTCTGCTCAAAATACTAACAACTATACAAGTACAGATAAATTCATAAATGACAGTAAGCCTGATGATGAGTTGAGAGGCCATACGCAAGCTGCTTTAACTACTGATTTGTCTCGAACTATCTCAACGGATCGTTTCATCTCATTAACTAATAAAGTTTTCACGATATCAAAAGTAGATGAATTAACTATTGATTGTAACGGCATGCAAGCAAGTAGAGGTTCTGGTGAGAACGGTTATTACATTAGTGACAATCCTCTTTGTTTTGAACCGGAAGCCGTTATTGATCGTATTTATACCGCCATAAAAGAGATTAGTTATATTCCATTCGAAATGAAATGGCAAGGAGACGCCTCTGTTCAATGCGGTGATTCGATTACCATTAGGAATAGAGGAGCTATTATTAATACCTTATTGACTAGTCGAAGTTTAACGTATGCCGGAGGTTTGACAGAAGTCTATAAGGCAGCAGGGATTAGTAAGGCTGAGAGGTCTACAACAAGTAGTGGTCCCATTGCTACCGCTGTAAACGATCAAAAACAAGAGAATGGTTATTTAAACGAACAGTTAAATTCTAAAGTGAATGATTCTGATTTTGAAGAATATAAAAAAACTATTGATAAAAAGTTCGATTCAACAGTTAGTAAAAGCTATGTGGACACACAGGTAGAAACAAAAGTAAATAAAGCTGATTTTGAAAGTTATAAACAAACTATTGATGAAGTAAATAACGAAACATTTACTCATCTAAAAGAAGATGTAGCTGGTAAAGTGGCTTCTGGTGAAGGATTTAGGCAAGAACTAATAGAAAATAATAAAAAATTTGATTTTATTCTAGGAAGCGAAGGTACTGAGGTGAATGTATCTGCTGATGAAATCAAATATAATTTCGTTAATGATTTAAATCAGGAAAAACTTACACTCTATTCGTGTTTCGATGTGAATAGTCATAAATCTAGATACATTTTTGAAGATATATCAACTGTCAATAACGAGGCGATATTTGAGTTACCAACTGCATTTAAAGGGCATCATTATAGTATCGTTAGCATCGTTAAAGATTCTTTTGGAGACTATATGATCAAAGAGAAAAATGAGGATAGCTTTACTATTGAAGTTACGACAGATATGAACTTAAATGTAGAAATTGTCATTGATTTAAATAGAGAGGTGAAATAGATGTCATATGTTAAAACAAGTTGGAAAGATCGAGTGGTTGAAAGGCCGAATACATATACCATGACAGATAACGGAAATGGGACAGTCACACTCACTCCTGTCCCAGGTCAAATCATCGAAAGAGGAACGCCATTAAATGCAGAAAATTTAAATAAAATAGAAGATGCAATCGTTGAAACTAATGCACAATTGTCACATACTGTTTTAAACCCAAAGATGTTTGGGGCTAAAGGTGATGGATTAACCGATGATTTGGAATCATTTAACGATATGGTTGCTTACGGTAAAACAAATGTAATAAAACACATTAAACTGTACCCTGGTACTTATCATTTAAGTGATACTTTTTATTTACCTAGTGGATGGACAATCGAGGGTGTCGGTAAAGTTGTGATTATTCAAGACGAAAAAGATTCTCCCGTTATTGCTACCGAGGAATGGAGAACTTGTGACACACCTTGCGGTCAGACCAGAGTGCTAGGGATTAACATTGGTGGTGGTACTGGAATGAATAATCACGGGTTGCTAATCTATGACTATTATGCAACGATTGATAGAGTTTTCGTTAATAATGTAGGCGGTCGAGGGGTCTTTTTAACTTCAAAAAATTATGAGGGTGGAACAACAACAGGGACACTTGTTGAAAACACAATCACAAATTGTCAAGTTAGAAAAACTGGAGATGTTTGTTACTATTTAGGTGAAATTAACAACAATAAATTAACAGATGGTATTATTCAAAATTGTATGGGTTCTGCTGGTGAGGGTGCTGAAAATGTGTTATATATCGGAAGTTCCGCCGGATGGTTTATTGATAACATTCACACCTATGGTTCACCAAATGTCGCCATAGCGCCAAGAAATGCTTATTACACGACAATTAGCAATATTTACATTGAAAGTTTTAAAGCAAACGCTATTTCACTTCACATTCAGAACAGTTTAACCATGAACAATGTGTCAATTCGATTAAATAAAGACACACAAAATGGGGTTGATGTGATTTATGTTAATAAATCGAGTATTGATGTGGGAATGGCTAACTTCATCATTAACAACCTTACAATGGTTACAGGGACATTTGCTGAAAACACTAAAATAAATGGTATTAATGTTCTTAGCAATAAAATAAGATGTGCAATATCTAATTACAACGTTGTTGGATCATCACCCGATAGTGTTGAAAAAATTACAGGGCAAAAAGAGAATGTGAATTATTTTGAGTCTTTTATGGTTGAGAAGGAATTATCGGAAAGTAAATATAACTTAATGCACGACGATAAAAAGTTAAAGTATTGTGATGCTCAAAAATTTTCTGGAAACAACCCTGTATCAATTAAATTTAAACTTAACGAATTGTCATCTTACGGGAAAATTATGTGTGATATCGCTATTTGCGGTTGTTCCTATGATAATGGTTCAATGTTGGTGTCTTATTCTTCAAAATTGATGATTAGTGCGAAAGATAATAACGCAAATGAATGGAAAGTGTATGTCTTTAATGAATCGACAAAAACTGGTTTTTCAGTTGAACCAACATTCACAGTTGACAAATTATCAAATGAACTAACTATTTCATTTACTCCACAAAGCAATCAGAACACCGGAATTATTTCATTGGGATTCATTTCAGTTTAAAAGAAAAAACACTCATTGTAGGAACAATTGGGTAATAAAAAACCCTCTATAAACTTGTATAGAGGGTTAAGTTGCTATAATTCTATTAATAAATCATTTATTAATTTTTGAGAATTCGACACTATTTCTTCAATAGTTTCTATAATAGAGGTGTTAGTTTCTGCGAATAGATAATCGACTTTAACATCGCCAACAAATTCGTTGATAAACGGAATTTTATTAACACTATAATTATTAATGGATTGCCCATTAATAACAATACCTCTACCACATCCTTTAAAGGATACATTTTCTAAAGTTAATCCAGGAGTCTGTAAATATTGAATAGTTCCATATTCGGATTTATTATTTTTAATTAATTGAATATGCTTATTTTGATTAGTTAATTTCTTTAAATAATTCATCCATTCATTATCGTTATAGGGTTGATAAGATTCAAGAACAGTTTTTAGATTAGATGGCAGTCCTTTGAATTTTAAATTCATATTCTTTTCGAATTGTTCTTGTTTTTTATCCATAGGAAAGTAAATTCTATTCTCCACTTCTCTTAATTTACTAGGAGAATAGTTAGGTTTACAATAAGTTTGAAAGATGTGATTAGCAATATAATCTAAACTTGAGCGAATATATTCTAAACAGTTTTTGAGTTTTAACTTTAAATCTAATGAAAGTTCGTCATTAGATAACGATCGAATATATAAATCCCTAATCTCTGGTAGTAATTTAATAGACTGATTTAACAAGTCACGTGCATCTGTTACTGGATTCATAATTTCACCTCCTTTTTTAAGGGATTATAACACAGAATGGAGAATGATGTAAAAAATGAAAAATAAAGAAATAATAGGTTTGTTTAATGAGCTATTAGAAGAATGGGAAAAGGCTCAATATGATTTAGCATCTCAATTTGAAATAGATGAAGAAAATATAGAGCTTCAAAAAAAAGAATATATTGAAAAGATTGATAATTTGTTGAAATAATAAAAGAAAGGTGTGTCTATATGGATGCATATATAAATTTCAATGACGATATTACATTAAATCAATTGATAGAAGAGTTAACTAAATTTCGTGATAATAATAATTGTGGTGAGTTAAAAGTAGAACTCGATGGGTATAGCCAACCCATTAGTGGTATTGGCCTTGTAAAAGAAAGAGAAACATTCAGAGGGATAATGCCTCCATATATTAATATTTATTGATTTTAAAAAATATTAATAAGTAATTAATAAAATAATTAAGTCGGTGACGTGATAGCGAGGCTCACGTTTAAATGAGGTGTAAAAGAGGAACTAACAGCCGACTTCTTTAGATAGTAGGAACAATTGGGCAATAGTTTAAAAGTCGAAAAATAAGGAGATGATAGCATGGTGGCTATCTTTTTTATTGCATTATTTTCTTTTATTTTGCTACTGATCTACTCATGTTTGGTTGCAGCGAGTAGATCAGATGATGAGATTGAAAGTGAGTTTAGAGATAAAATTTAACACATTAAAAATCAAAATCTATTTAATGATTGAGGGTCCCTAGCGTATTTAAGTATTTTCTTAACAATATTAGTTGTATAATACAAATATTGTATTTTAAATAAAAAGGGGGAGAATCATGAATTTTGATTTTGAGAAAAACCTAGAAATGGATGTTTTTGATTTGTTTCGTAAAAGAATAAATGAGGTAGAGACCTTCTTAAAAAGTACCCAACACGAAGAAGTTTGTATTTGTGATGAGGTTTTTAAAACTGAAGGAAAAAGAAAATATATAAAGATAAATGAATTATCGCATAAAAAAGGAGTCTATTTTTTTTATAAAGAAAAAGCAGACATCATTGATTATCTCTATGTAGGAGAATGTCATGTTGTTAATGAGAAGTGGGATATAACTTATAGATTAAAGCAACATTTTCAAAAAAGTCAAAAAAGTGGGTTACTATATAGAATTATGGATGATAAGCCTATTAATATTTCAGAAAAAATTGATAGGATAAATAGCCAACAGTTTGATGAAGGGGCTAAAAAAAAACAAAGAAGTGAAGAAATAAAAAAAGCTGAGAAAAAGGCTATTAATTCACTTAAAGGAGTAAAGATTGGATATTTCGATTTATCTGATAAGGATGAGGCTTTTATTTTATTGACAGAATCCATTTTAATTACAAATTGCGATTCGAAATATAATAAAAAATAAGATTAAGAAGGTCACTCAAATGAGTGGCCTTTAATTTTGGAGGAATAAGATGCAAGATTTAACGACAATCATTCAAACATTGGGTTTTCCAATCGCCTGTGTAGTAGCATGTGCCTTTTATATCAATAAAAAGGATACTCAGGCTAGAGAAGATGCGAATAGACGAGAAGAACGAATGTATGCTCAACAAGATAAATTAGCTGAAACACTTGATAAGTCAACTGACACGATAGAGCGTATGAACATTAGACTAGATGTGATTGAAGATAAAATTGATAACATTACGCAAGTAATGAAATAAAGGAGAGATAAGTAATGGTGGACTTAAATTTTTTAAGTGAGTTTTGTATTCCGGTGATTGTAGGGATTTGTTTATGTGTAGGGTATGTCATCAAAACAAGCATCCCTAAAGTTCCAAATAATTTTATTCCATTGATTATGGCTATTTTAGGGCTTGTAATCAACGTTTGGATAAATCATGCCATTAACCCATCTATCGTCTTAGGTGGGCTTTTTAGTGGGTTGGCATCAACAGGATTACACCAAGTATTCAAAAATTTAATCAAAGTGGAGGAAAAATAAAATGGCACAAAAATTAATCTTACCTATCAATCAAGCAAGAATCACAGCAGGATATAAAAATGCAAACTATCGT
>JAUMTV010000163.1 GCA_030531025.1 Turicibacter sp. | reverse complement strand
CTAAACAGCAGCTATTTTGATTTATATAATAAAAAAAAATCCTGTTGAATAACAGGATTTATAAAAAGGAACTATTCCTTATTTTTTCTCGCGATGAGCAGTTGATTTACGGCAACGTGGGCAGTATTTATTCATCTCAAGACGTTCTGGGTTATTACGTTTATTTTTTTTAGAAATGTAGTTTTCTTCACCGCAAACTGTACATTTTAATGTAAGATTTACTCGCACTAAAATCCCTCCAATCTAATAACAACTTCTACATTATAGCATGAGAGAGAATAAAAAACAAAGTTTTTTTTATCATTTTGTACTATAAAGTAATTCTTTGTTGTTTAATATGATGTGTAAAAATTATAACAAATGCTACACCATAGCTCAAGTGTTATTTTTAACTAAATTGATCTCTTATTTTAAAAATAAGAGTGACATTTGCATTACTTTTAATATCATAGCTATTTTTTACCTTAATTATACATTAATACTATTTTTTTCTTTAATTATTATTCATTACTTACTGGAATTGTTGTGTTATTATTTTCAGTTTCTAATTTTTTTGCCTCAGCTCGCTCTTTTTTCAAATCAAAATAAGCTTGCATTGAGCGTTCACCAATATTTAATGAAATAGGATGAGATTGACTCGTTAATTCACCTTGAGGAACAACCACTGAAATAGCAATTTCCGGGCTATCTGCTGGAGCATAGGCAATAAGTGTACGATTATGAACTTCAATCAACTCACCATTGCTATCTCTCATATACTTTCCTTCTTCATCACGTGCATATTCCTGTGCCGTTCCTGTTTTTCCTGCTGGATTATAGGTTGCTTTTGCAAATACTGAATAGCCTGTTCCGTTACTTGATTGAAGTGCACCAATGAAACCTTTTTTTACTTGATCAAAATATTTTTGATCCATATCAACAACATTTAATAAACGTGGTGTGAATCCTTCAAGTAATTGTTTACCGTCAACCTCTTCATTAGACGGTAAATAAACTTCCTTGACTAGTGTTGGTGCAAAACGCTTGCCATTCGTTGCAATGGTTGACACATACTGTACAAGTTGCATCGCTGTATAAATATCCGCTTGACCAATAGCAAAGTCAAGTAATTTCCCCGAGGTACGTTGTGACTCGATGAGTCCAGTTGATTCATTCGGTAAATCAATTCCTGTTGTGACTCCTAATCCAAACTGATTAAAGAAAGAGCGATAATAATCAAAAGCCTCTAAATCTAAAACAAGTGGCATTCCAGAATAATAATTGACCCCTCCTGCTAAAGTCATCGTTTGCTTAAAGAAGTAAACGTTACTTGATTGAGTTAAGGCAGTAATATCATTAATATTCCCCATGACCTTCCAAGAACCTTTGATTAAACCACCTTTAAAAGACATCTTTTCATCTAAGCGCGTTTGTCCAAGCGTCGTTGCATTCGCATTATACCCTGCCAGTAAGGTTGCTCCTTTGACGACTGATCCCATCGTAAAAGAGTTTTGGAACGTTCCTAGTGAGTTATCCGTGAATACATACTCTTTCTTCTCGTCGTCCCATTCAATAATACGACCTGTCATCGCTAAAATTTCACCAGTGTTGGGATTGGTCATCACAATATACGCTTCACGCAAATACTGGGTTGTTGACGAATTCTTTTTAGCATTTAACATTTCTTCTTCAACAATTTGATTCACAGCAGCTTGTAAATCAGCGTCAATGGTCAAGACCATTTCATACCCACGTTGACCTTCATAAATCTCATCATAGGTCGATATATCATTTTCTTTCGTTAAAACATATTGCGATTTATAACCTCGGAGAAGGTCTTCGTAATAGTATTCTAATTGCGATAATCCGACACGATCATTTGATTGATAATCATGAGCTAGGTAATATCCAGATGAGGTCGCTGGTAATCCTTGTTCATACGTTGATACCCGCCCATAGATTGGATGCCACTCAGCAACACTTGGATACGTTCGGTTCCAATCAACATCTGTATTAACACCTGGTATTTCTTCAAGATGTTCACTGACTACTGCAACCTCTTCCTCAGTCGCCCCTTGTTTGATAATATTTGATGTTAAGTTCGTTCCTTTATTCATCTTAATAAAGATGGCATGTGCCTCTTTATCATGATCACTTATCTGATTTATCATCTCATCAGTAATTCGACTGAGTTGAAGCTTATAGTAAGCATCATTATCCGAAGCTAACTCTTGTTGTTCCCGCTCTGTTAATAATGCTTTTGCTTCTTCTGGAAATTTCTCAATATATAGATCTTTTAAGTCACGAGAGGTTAGCTTATTAAACTCAACATCAATTAAATCAGCCAACTTACTGGCGATTTCTTTCATCTCTGACGTACTAACTCCAGAATATAACTGATAGGTAATCGTATTTACTGCTTGATTATCCACTAACACCGACCTATTCCGATCATAAATAACCCCTCGAGGGACATTTTTTTGTAATTCTATCGTCGATGTTCGATCAATATATGCTTGATAATCTGATGAATAAGTCACCTGAATCGCATATAGGCGAAAAATAACAACCAAAAATAAGATAAGACAAACCGCCTTTAACACATGTATCCTAAAAACTAATGATTTAATTAGCTTTAATAACTTATCTATCATGATCCTACACCTTTCCACTCTAATTTCTCACCTATTATATCATACTTAAAAAGGTGCAAATTGAATTTTTTGTGTAAAAACTACTCTTATTATGTCAATTCTATCATGACTTGTTTCATTAAAAATTGATTTATTCCATTCCCATTAGAATTTAATGAGTCATAATCTTATATCGTTCAGTCTCTTGAATTAATTAGCACCTATTCATTCTAAATGTAAGTCATTCTGGCAACCCTTCGATCACTTGTAGAAAGTACAAAAAAGCTGGCTTAACATGTTAAGCCAGCTATTCCTTTATTTATTCATGGCCTCATCATAACGGCGCTCGACTTCATCCCAATTAATGACATCGAAAATAGCACTCACATAATCCGCACGACGATTTTGATATTTTAAATAATAGGCGTGCTCCCAAACATCAATATTTAATAATGGAGTATAGCCTGCACTTAAAGGTGAATTTTGATTCAAAGTCTTAACAACTTGTAATTTCTTCTTATCACTTAAAACTAACCATCCATATCCTGAACCAAACTGACTAACCGCCGCTTCACTTAGCAATTGTTTCATTCGATCAAAACTACCAAAGGTTAAATTAATATCTCTTCCTAGTTTTCCATAAGGTGTCCCGCCACCATTTGGAGATAGACTATAAAAATATAAATTATGATTGGCATACCCTCCACCTTGATTAATGACATCTTGGCGGATATCTGCTGGGATCTCTTCTGGTTTACTTAAAACCTCTTCAATACTTTTTCCTTCAAAAAATGAAGGATGTCTTTTGACTAAATCATTTAGTTTATCTAGATATGCTTTATGATGCTTTGTATAATGAATTTCTACCGTTTCTGCATCAATGATTGGTTCTAATGCATTATAAGCATAAGGTAATGGTGGTAAAGTATAGCCTGCCAAACGAACCCTCTCCTTTAATTTTAGGTATAATAGTTGAAACACTTTAGAATTATTATATAATTAAATACAGATATGATATGCCTTTATGGCATTTTATCTCAAAAGAAGCTAAATTGTGGGGTGAAATTCGATGTCAATGATCACACATCGTACCGATACAAAACGTGTTAAAGTTGGAGACTTGTACATTGGTGGTGCCAATGAGGTAATTATTCAAAGTATGACTACAACAAAAACACATGATATTCAAGCAACTGTCGAACAAATTAATCGTCTTGCAAAAGCGGGATGTCAACTTGTTCGTGTAGCCTGCTTAGATGAAACTGATGCAGCGGCTTTAAAAGAAATCAAATCACAAATTTCAATTCCTTTAGTCGTTGATATTCATTTTGATTACCGCTTAGCGCTTATGGCGATTGAAGCCGGTGTGGATAAGATCCGTATTAATCCAGGGAATATCGGTAATGTAGAAAAAGTGCGTCAAGTTGTAGAAGCTGCTAAAGCTAAACAAGTTGCCATTCGTATTGGAGTCAACGCAGGTTCACTTGAAAAACATATTTTACAAAAGTACAAAAAACCAACACCTGAAGGAATGGTTGAAAGCGCAAAATTTCATGTGCAGATCTTAGAAGAGCTTGGATTTGAAGAGATTATTATTTCTTTAAAAGCTTCAGATACTGAATTAGCGATTAAAGCTTACGAACTAGCAGCTCAAACGTTCCCATATCCATTGCACTTAGGAATTACAGAAGCGGGAACTGTCTTCTCAGGGACGATTAAAAGCTCAATTGGTCTTGGAATCTTATTAAATCAAGGAATTGGAAATACAATGCGCGTCTCATTAAGTGCCGATCCTGTAGAAGAGATTAAAGTTGCACGTGAAATTTTAAAAAACTTTGGACTGATTAAAAATGCGGCGACATTAATTTCTTGTCCGACATGTGGGCGTATTCAATATAATCTAATTCCATTAGCACAACGCGTAGAAGACTATTTAACAACTGTTCCACATGATATCCACGTGGCGGTTATGGGATGTGCTGTCAATGGTCCTGGAGAAGCTAAAAATGCGGATATTGGAATCGCTGGTGGTCGTGGTGAAGGGCTACTTATTAAAAATGGCGAAATTATTCGTAAAGTTCCTGAAGATCAAATGTTTGACACACTAGTTGAAGAAATTCAATTATTAATTAAAGAACGCGAAGCAAAAGAAAAACGAGGAGATTAATCTCCTCGTTTTTTGATACTAATAAATCAAAAATGTAAGAAATTCAACTCATGTAAAAAAGAAGGCCATAAAAACAAAATTGACTAAGACTGTTATTATTTAAACTCTTTAATCAAATTTGCTAATTCTATCTGTTTTTGTTCAAATGAGTGTTTTGTATTTTCTTGCATTTTTACCAATTGACCTAAAACTTTCAAAATTTGTTGTCGTGCATCGCTAATACGTTCAATCGAACGATTAATTTTGGATTGAACAAACCGATCAACCAAAAATCCATCAAAAAAGAAATCTGCAAACTGACTGAATCCCTCTATGTTCACTTGAGAATCTAATGTCACCTGAATATCACTTAGTTCTTTTTTAAATTTTTTCATCAACTCTTTAGCATCTTCTAGCGTTGATTGAGCTGTATCTAAATGTGAATGCTTTCCAGCCGTTGCAATGATACCGCCACCAACCATATCCCAAACACCGTATCCTTTAGCAGAATCAAGACTTTCTAAAACATTAGATAAACAAATAAATAATCGATTTCCAACAGACAGTGCTTCTTCAAGTTCTTGAACTACCTTTGAATCAAGTGCAATTTGATCTTCTAATGCTAATAATTGATTAGACTCAGCGGTATTTAATTGCCTGATTTCTTCATATTTTTGTCGATATAATAATTCATAAGTCGCTTTTGCAGTTCTAAGTATACTATTTTCATCCGTCAGTCTACTTATCTTAGCTTCACACGCCTGTAATTGTTCTTTAGCTTGATGGTACTGTTGCTCAACTAAATGAACCTCTTCTTGCTCTTTAACTAATTGTTGTTCCTCTTTCCTCAATACTTTATAAACTAGCCCTTTAAAACTAAACTCAGTTATTTTTTTTACATCTAGTCTCTCTTTTTCTAATTTACTTTCTAGCTGACTCACTTTTTTATGCAAGATGGCTCTTTCATCTTTTAAATGATGAAGCTTTATTTCATTTTCTTCATAGGCTCTCATGTTTATGTAGGCTTGTTCTAATGATTTGTTTAAAGTTTCAAACAAAAAAATCTCCTCCCTATTAAACTATT
>JAUMTV010000162.1 GCA_030531025.1 Turicibacter sp. | reverse complement strand
CAAACATTTAGTGTGTCGTGATAAATGTAGATTTTATTTCTGTTTATATATAGAATGCCTAAAGCAATAGCTCCAATATGACTTATATTTTCAAGCAAAAAATAAAAAATTAAATCATGTTATTATCTCATGACTAACCATTGTGGATAAGTAAATTTATCTATTCCCTCCCTGTTGCTAGACTAAATTATGAAATACAACACAATTCTGTGGAAAAGAAGAAAAAATCATATATCATATTAAAAAATAACGATGAGACGCATCTATCCTAAAGTGTTCAGTTAAAAAGCGACAATACGTAATCGATGCATTCTCATTATTTTAAGAGTTATTCACTTTGTGTCATTAATTCAATTCGAATGAGTAGTTCATCTAAGTGATCACTCGTAATGTTATAAAAGCTTCCTTCTTCATCTCGATAAAACCAATCAGCATTCATATTCTCAATGTTTGCAATAAGATCATGCGATGCATTCCAATGCATAAAGTTTCCTATCGATTCTTTTAAGATTAATTGTTGGAGGCGTTGTTGTGACCAAATATAAGATAATACTAAATTTTCTATATTTTTTGAACCATCAATTAAACTATAAACGGCAATATCTAATTCATTTTGTTCAATTAATGCTTTAATATCTTTTGTAATATTTTTCATTTTTGAATTCCTTTCATTTATTCATCAGTTACCCCTTAAGAAATCACCTAAGGTGATATTTATATTTTAGTCAATTTTTTCCTATATATTCTGAATTAAGGGATTATTTAGGGATTTACCCTATCTGATTACAAAATGAAATAATAAAAAAACACCACACATATGGTGGTGTTTTAAAATCAAAACTATTTAGTGTTGATTCCGTATTTTTTGTTGAAGCGTTCGATACGTCCGTCAGCTTGAGCGAATTTTTGACGTCCTGTGTAGAATGGATGACAGTTTGAGCAAGTGTCAACACGAATTTCTTTCTTAACAGATCCGCTTTCGAATTCGTTTCCACAAGTTGTACATACTACGTTAATACGGTTGTATTCTGGATGGATTCCTTGTTTCATTCTAGTTCACTCCTTCGGCCCTGACTAATTCTTTAATCAGAGAAAGTCTATATATAACAATAGAATTATACTAAATTTAAAGTACTCGTGCAATAAAAACTTTTTGAATCGTCAAATTAAAATTTGACATTTCATATAAAATTAGTTAATTACACTACTTGTCCATTGTTTTAATCTTTATTTTTACTATTCAGTAACAGTTTCACGCCAAACTTTAGCACCAATATTATTTAACTTCTGTTCAATATTTGAATAACCGCGGTCAATATGATATGTATTTCCGATTTCAGTTACACCATCTGCAATTAAACCTGCAATCACTAATGAAGCTCCAGCACGTAAGTCTGTTGCTTTTACACGAGCTGCATGTAATTTTGTTGGTCCTTGAACAATAGCAGAGTTTCCTTGAACTTTAATATTCGCTCCCATTTTGTTTAATTCAAAACAGTTTTTAAAACGGTCAGAATAAATAGTATCTGTTACCATTCCAACACCTGTTGCTTGTGTTAATAAGGTTACTAATGGTTGTTGTAAATCTGTTGCAAGTCCAGGATAAGTACTTGTTTTAAAATCAACAGCTTTCATTGCTTTGCGACCACGTACAATCACATGATCCGCATGAACATCAATATCTACACCCATCTCACGTAATTTTGCAATCAACGCTTCTAAATGATGAGGGATAATATTATCGATTTTCACTTCTTCACCAGCAACTGCAGCTAATGTAATGTATGTTCCGGCTTCAATACGGTCAGGGATAATGGCATGACGTGTTCCATGAAGTGATGAAACTCCTTGGATGCGGATTTCACCTGTTCCTGCTCCTTTAATTTTTGCTCCCATACTATTTAAAAGGTTCGCTAAATCAATAATTTCTGGTTCTTTCGCAGCATTCTCAATAACTGTTGTTCCTTCAGCTTTAACAGCAGCTAACATAATATTAATTGTAGCTCCTACTGAGGCAAAGTCTAAATAGATTTTAGCACCTTTTAATTGTTCAGCTTTTAAGCGGATAGCTCCCGCTTCTTGTGTAATCGTAGCCCCTAACGCTTCAAATCCTTTTAAATGTAAATCAATTGGACGTGGACCTAAATAGCATCCTCCTGGCATTCCAATTACTGCTTCTTTAAATTTTCCAAGTAACGCTCCCATGAAATAATATGAAGCACGTAATTTATTAACAGCACCTTCTACTAACGGTGTATTGATTAAATTTGTAGGATCTATAATTAATTCGTCATTGTCTATCTTATATGTACCATTTAATTGCTCAATCATCATACCTAAATGTTCAACATCAACAATTTGTGGAACACCTTCTAAAATAACTGAAGAATCAGCTAAAATGGCCGCAGGAATTAAAGCAACTGTACTATTTTTAGCACTATCAATTCGGACAGTTCCGTTTAATGGACGTCCTCCTTCTATTTTAATCACTTCCATCGACGCTCTTCCTTTCTGTTTTACAGCAATACCTATTGTATTATATCAAACTTTAGCCTAAGTTGTTAAAGATATTTTTACCTTTTATAGTGCTTAATACGCAAATTTTTCAAAATCTTCTAATTATTAATTATCTCTAGTTTATTCGACACGTAATCGCTTTTGATTTTTTGACTTTCTTCTTTCTTTTTATCGATTCTAGACAACAAAAAATCATTTCGCTTTTATCACTTCTGCAAATTGCTTTTTTAAAATAAAGAGACTTATAAGTCATTATTCTATTATATTAATAAAGTTGTCTTCTCATGCACCTTAACTCATCCTTAAAATAGTAAAGTTACTTCTTACCAATTATATCTTAGAAACGGCTTTTTCTTTTCATCTATTGTCACATACTGTAAAATATTAGGTGATAGGAGGGAGTTCATCTATGAGAAAACTTGAAGTATCAAGTATCATTTCTAAGATTGAAGCCATGTGTATTGATGCAAACTATAATGTCAGCTCATCACTGATGACTACTTTAAAGCAAGCACAAGACAATGAAACATCAACTCTTGGAAAAAATATTTTAAGTCAAATTATAAAAAATGATGAGATTGCCACACAATCGCAAGTCCCAATGTGTCAAGATACAGGGATTGTTGTTGTTTTTGTTGAAATTGGATCAGAGCTTCAACTCCTCGGAAATTTAGAGGAAGCGATTCATGAAGGTATTCGCCGTGGTTATGAAAAAGGCTACTTAAGAAAGTCAGTCGTTGCACATCCGCTTGATCGCGTTAATACAAAAGATAATACACCAGCGATCATTCACTATCAATGGGTTGAGGGCGATCAGCTTAAGATTACGATTGCTCCTAAAGGAGCAGGAAGTGAAAATGTAAGTGCCGTTGGAATGCTAAAACCTTCAGATGGTTATAACGGCGTCAAACAATTTGTCTTAGATACTATTTTGAAAGCTGGTGGAAATCCATGTCCGCCAATTATTGTTGGCGTTGGTGTTGGCGGAAACTTTGAAAAATGTGCTCTTCTTTCAAAGCAAGCTTTAATGCGTCCCCTTGAAGATAAATCATCAGATGAAATTTGTGCCCGTCTTGAAAAAGAGCTATTAACTGAAATTAATGCTTTAAATATTGGACCTATGGGGTTCGGAGGACAAACAACAGCTCTTGCTGTTAAAGTTAATGCCTATCCATGCCATATTGCCTCTTTACCTGTAGCTGTTAATATTCAATGCCATGCTTCAAGACATGTGACAGAAACTTTTTAATGATAAAGGATGAAGATGATGAAAATTAACTTACCATTAACCAAAGAAGTAGCGAGAACATTAAAGGCTGGTGATATTGTCGAATTATCTGGCGTCATTTATACAGCACGCGATGCCGCTCATAAGCGATTAATTGAACGTCTTGAAGCAAATGAACCATTACCGTTTGATTTAAAAGATAGTGTCATTTATTATGTTGGACCAACACCAGAAAAACCAGGTACTGTCATTGGGTCGGCTGGACCAACAACAAGCTATCGAATGGATGCCTATGCCCCAACGCTTTTAGATTTAGGATTAAAAGGTATGATTGGAAAAGGACCACGTCATCAAGTTGTGATTGATGCGATGAAACGTAATGATGCTGTTTATTTTGCAGCTGTTGGTGGTGCGGCGGCGCTTCTTGCTTTACATATTAAAGAAGCAGAAGTGATTGCCTTTGATGATTTAGGAACTGAAGCGATTCGCCGCTTAGTTGTGGAAGATTTCCCTGTTATCGTGGCAACTGACTGTCATGGTAATAGTCTTTATTCAACTCAAAACTAATTGTAAAACTATTTGGAGGATACATTATGAATGTTTTTGAACAATCATTAGAGTTACATGCAAAAGCTCGTGGAAAGATCGAGATCAATTCTAAAGTTACAGTGGAGTCAAAAGAAGATTTAAGTTTAGCTTACTCTCCTGGAGTAGCAGAACCTTGTCGTGTCATTGCTGCCAATGAAGATGACGTATACACTTACACAAGTAAAGGAAACATGGTCGCTGTTATTACAGATGGTTCTGCGGTATTAGGACTTGGAAATATTGGGCCAAAAGCTGCTTTACCTGTTATGGAAGGAAAATCTATCTTATTAAAACAATTTGCGGGGGTGGATTCTTTCCCTCTTTGTTTAGATACTCAAGACCCTGAACTAATTATTCAAACTTGCAAATTGTTAGCTCCATCATTAGGCGGAATTAATTTAGAAGATATTTCAGCTCCTCGCTGTGTTGAAATTGAACGTCGACTAATTGAAGAAATGGATATTCCGATTTTTCATGATGATCAACACGGAACAGCAATTGTAGTAAGTGCAGCCTTAATTAACGCTTGTAAATTAACGGACCGCAAATTAGAAGACTTAAAAGTTGTTGTTAGTGGAACAGGTGCAGCTGGAAGTTCTATTATTAAAATGTTAAATCAATTAGGAGTTGGGGATATTATCGGTTATAATATTGATGGAATTGTTCATCGTGATAAAATGGATCGCTATGATTTCTTAACAAAAGAATTAGTTGAAATTACAAATAAAGAAAACTTCATCGGCGATGACACGTTAGCTTCTGCTTTAGTTGGTGCAGATGTCTTTATCGGTGTTTCTGTTGCAAACATTGTTACTCAAGACATGATACGTTCAATGAATAAAGATCCATTTATTTTTGCAATGGCTAATCCAAATCCAGAGATTATGCCAGAAGATGCCTTAGAAGGTGGGGCCTTAGTCGTTGGAACAGGACGTTCTGACTTCCCTAATCAAATTAATAACGTCTTAGCATTCCCTGGAATCTTCCGAGGAGCTTTAGACGCTCGTGCGAAGAAAATTAACGAGGAGATGAAATTAGCTGCGGCAATGGCAATTGCTTCATGCGTTCCTGAAGAAGAGTTACGTGCAGATTTCATCATTCCTTCACCATTTGATCCAAAAGTAGCTGAACGCGTCGCAAATGCAGTCAAAGAAATCGCTCAAAAAACAGGTGTGGCACGTTTATAGTAAAAATTTTACTTATCTCAGATGAACAAAGATAAGAAAAACAATCTTTTTTTTAAATAAGTAAGAAAGCAACATGAAAAGTCATGTTGCTTTCTTAATTTATATACATTACATTTGAAATAAAGTTATCCACAACGATTAAAGCAACCGGCTTCTTAATATTTTTAATCCTCAATATGCTATTAAAAAAATGAACTTTTTGTATATATACATAGCGAAATATATTTCACATTCTAAGAAACAGGCTTAGTAGATTAGGCTTTTTGGTAGAAAGGCTAACTATAGTAGCGCTAAAAGTTTTTCAGCTATGAAAAACTTATCGCTACTTATATATATATGGCGAAAAATTTTTCACATTTTCTCGCATAGTCTTTGGATAACCT
>JAUMTV010000161.1 GCA_030531025.1 Turicibacter sp. | reverse complement strand
ATTGAAGGTGACATCTTTATGAGATGTCACCTTTATAAATGAGTGGCTAAAACTTTATTAACTAAAATTTTGTATTTTATAAAATAACTCTTATTAATAATCTAATTAGATTGAAGCATCAATGGCAAAGCTCATTGATTCTAATACTTTATAAACCGCGCGAGCTGTATCTAACGATGTTAAACATGGAATATTATTTTCAACTGCTTCACGACGAATTAAGAATCCATCTGTGATGCGATCTTTTTTACTTACTGAGAATGTATTAATAACGAATTGAACTTGTTGTCCTCGAATGACATCTAAAACTGTACGTCCTTCTTCTCCGATTTTTGCGATTGGAACTGCGTAAATTCCATGATCGTGTAACATTTTGCAAGTTCCTTCTGTTGAAATTAACTCATATCCAATTTCAGTGAATTGACGTGCCAATTCAACTGCTTCTTCTTTATCTTTATTTCCAATTGTGAATAAGATACGTCCGTGAGTTGGCATCTTCATACCTGCAGCAACTAATGCTTTGTATAATGCTTTTTCAAGCGTACGGTCTTTACCGATTGCCTCCCCTGTCGACTTCATTTCTGGCCCTAAAGAGATATCAACTTTACGTAATTTAGAGAATGAGAAGACTGGTGCTTTCACGTATACCCCTTCAGAATGTGGGTGGTATCCTGTCTCATAAGCTTGATTAACTAATGATTGCCCTAAGATTGCTTTTGTTGCAATGTTTGCCATTGGCACATTTGTAATTTTACTTAAGAATGGTACTGTACGAGATGAACGTGGGTTAACCTCTAGTACGTAAACTTCTTCTTCTTTAGTCACAACAAATTGGATATTTAGAAGCCCGATAATTGTTAAACCACGAGCAATACGTGTTGTATAGTCGATTAATTTATCCATTACTTCTTTAGATAATGTTTGTGGTGGATAGACAGCCATTGAATCTCCTGAGTGAACTCCGGCGCGTTCAATGTGCTCCATAATTCCAGGGATGTAGACATTCTCACCATCAGAAATCGCATCTACCTCAACCTCTTTACCTGTTAAGTAACGGTCAATTAAGATTGGATTTTCTCCGTTTTCTTTTAACGCTTCTGTCATATAGCGTTCGATTTCAGCATCGTTATCGATGATTTCCATTGCACGTCCACCTAATACGTATGAAGGACGTAATAATACCGGATATCCGATACGGTTTGCAATTTCTTTTGCGCCTTCAACTGATTGGCATGTTGCTCCTAATGGTTGAGGAATTTCTAAATCTTTTAATAATTTTTCGAATTGATCACGATCTTCTGCACGATCAATATTTTCTAAAGATGTTCCTAAAATCTTGATTCCACGCTCTTGTAACTTAGACGCTAAGTTAATCGCTGTTTGGCCACCGAACTGAACGATAACTCCTTCTGGTTGTTCTAAGTCGATAACATGCATGACATCTTCAATTGTTAATGGTTCAAAGTATAATTTATCTGAAATTGAGAAGTCTGTAGAAACTGTCTCAGGATTGTTATTAATAATAATCGCTTCATATCCCGCTTGTTGAATCGCCATCACACAGTGTACTGTCGCATAATCGAACTCAACCCCTTGTCCGATACGGATTGGTCCTGATCCTAAAACAACAACACTTGGCTTATCTGTACGTTTTGATTCGTTGTATGTTTCATATGTTCCATAGTAGTAAGGTGTTTTTGATTCAAACTCAGCACTACATGTATCTACCATTTTATAAACTGGCATTAATGATTTAACTTTTCGGAAGTTATAAACATCTAATTCTTTTGTGTTCCAATATTTTGCGATTGTAATATCAGCAAATCCCATACGTTTTGCTTGTCCTAAAATCTCTAAGTTCCATGGGTTTTCTTTAATGACTGATTCAAAATCAATAATTCCTTTTAATTTTGTTAAGAAGAATAAATCAATTTTTGTTACTTCATGGATTTCTTCAATTGCTGTTCCACGACGGATTAATTCACTAATGACGAATAAGCGCTCATCATCTGCGTATTTTGTGCGTTTCCATAATACATCTTCTGATTCATCTTTTAATGACTCTAATTCAACATGATAAACTTTCGTTTCTAATGAGCGAACAGCTTTTAATAATGACTCTTCGAAGTTACGTCCAATTGCCATAACCTCTCCTGTTGCCTTCATCTGTGTTCCTAAACGACGGTTAGCTGAATTGAACTTATCAAATGGCCAACGTGGGATTTTAGCAACGACATAATCTAATGCCGGCTCGAAACATGCATATGAAACACCTGTCACTGGGTTGATGATTTCATCTAATGTTAAACCAACAGCAATTTTTGCTGCGATTTTTGCTATTGGATATCCTGTTGCTTTAGATGCTAATGCAGATGAACGAGAAACACGTGGGTTAACCTCGATTACATAGTAGTTAAAGCTATTTGGATCTAAAGCTAACTGAACGTTACATCCACCTTCAATTCCTAAAGCACGGATAATCGTTAATGATACATCACGTAACATATGATATTCACGGTCTGCTAATGTTTGAGATGGAGCGACAACGATTGAATCTCCTGTATGAATTCCAACTGGGTCAAAGTTTTCCATGTTACATACAACGATTGCATTATCGTTTGCATCACGCATTACCTCATACTCAATTTCTTTGTAACCAGCAATCGATTTTTCAATTAAACATTGTGTCACTGGTGATAAGTTTAATCCATTTTCAACCGTTGTACGAAGCGCTGCTTCATCATCAACAATTCCTCCACCTGTTCCTCCTAATGTGAAGGCTGGACGAACAATAATTGGATAACCAATTTCATTAGCAAAGTTAACAGCTTCTTCAACTGTATTAACAATTGTTGATTCTGGAATAGGTTGTTTTAATTCAAACATTAACTCACGGAACATGTCACGGTCTTCTGCTTTTTTGATCGCTGCTAAATCTGTTCCTAAAATTTCAACACCACATTCTCTTAAGATTCCATCTTCAGCTAACTCAACAACTAAATTTAACCCTGTTTGTCCTCCAAGTGATGGTAACACAGCATCTGGACGTTCTTTACGGATAATTTTACTTAAGAACTCTTTTGTTAAAGGCTCCATGTAAACTTTATCTGCAATCTCTGTATCTGTCATGATTGTCGCTGGGTTTGAGTTAACTAAAATAACTTCATATCCTTCTTCTTTTAATGATTGGCAGGCTTGCGTTCCAGCATAATCAAACTCTGCTGCTTGCCCGATGATAATTGGTCCTGAACCAATAACTAAAATGCGATTAATATCTGTGCGTTTTGGCATACGTGATTCCTCCTAAGTTCTCTCTCTACAATTGATAAATCATTTATATTGACCACATGTCAAAGTTAAACCGTTAACTCATTATAAAAACTTTTGTTAGAAGCAGTAAGATTTGTTACTGCTTCTAAACTGCTTTATTTAAATCATTATTTTAAATTTGCGATAAAGCGATCGAATAAATAGCTTGCATCGTCTGGTCCTGGTGATGCTTCAGGGTGATATTGAACAGTAAAGGCTTTGTATTCTTTATGTTTTAATCCTTCAACCGTATTATCGTTTAATGCCACATGTGTAATTTCAAGTGGTGTATTCTCAATTGATTCACGGCATACTTCATATCCGTGGTTTTGAGAAGTAATGTGAACTTTGTTTGTTTCTAAATCTTTAACTGGGTGGTTACATCCTCGGTGTCCGAATTTCATTTTCTTTGTATCTGCACCATTTGCTAAAGCGAATAATTGGTGTCCTAAACAAATTCCCATTAATGGATATTTAGCCTGCACTTCACGAATCATTGGTAAAGCTTCAACGACATCTTTTGGATCCCCAGGTCCGTTACTTAAAACAACACCATCTGGATTTAATTGTTCAATCTGTTCTGCTGTTGTATCAAATGGAACAACAATTACTTCACATCCACGAGCTGTTAAGTCACGTATGATTCCTTTTTTCACTCCGAAGTCAACTAAAACAACACGATGTCCACTACCTGGTGCCGTATAAACCATCTTTGTTGAAACATGCTCTACGTGGCGATTTAACACAGGTGTTTCTTTTAATTTTGCTAAAACTTCTTCATCACTCATGTTGATATCTGCAATCATTCCTCGGATTGCTCCATGCTCACGAATTTTAATCGTTAACGCACGTGTATCCACATTACATAATCCAGGTACCCCTTTTTCAGCTAATAACTGACTTAACGTTTTTGATGAACGCCAGTTTGATGGTACTTCACAATATTCTTTTACAATTAATGCAGATGCTGACGGCGAGAATGACTCAAAGTCATAGTCGTTAATTCCGTAGTTCCCGATTAAAGGATATGTCATTGTGATAATTTGTCCAAAATAAGATGGATCTGATAAAATCTCTTGATATCCTGTCATTCCAGTATTGAATACCACTTCTCCAATCATTGGCTCAAGGCATCCAAATGCTGTTCCTAAAAATACTGTTCCGTCTTCTAATACAAGCTTACGATTGTACATCATTTAACCCTCCTGTTAGTTCATCTGTTCATCTTTATAGGCAACACGCCCACCAACTAATGTCATAACTGGCCATCCTGTGACGTTATAACCGTTAAATGGTGTGTTTTTCCCTTTTGATAAAAATTGCGATGAGTCAATCTCCATCTCTTTATCTAAATCAATGATTGTAATATCAGCTGCTGCTCCTACTTCTAACGTTCCATATGGTAAGTTGAAGATGTTTGCAGGTTTTGTACTCATACAATCAATTAATTGTTTTAATGTCATCTTCCCTGTTTTAACAAACTTTGTGTACATTAATGGGAATGCTGTTTCTAATCCGACAATTCCAAATGGTGCAGTTTCAATACCCCATGCTTTCTCATCTTCATGATGGGGTGCATGATCTGTCGCAATCACATCAATTGTTCCATCTAATAGTCCTTCAACACATGCAATGCGATCAGCATCTGAGCGAAGTGGTGGATTCATTTTGAAGTTTGTATTATCATCCACAATATCCATGTCACAAAGAATTAAGTGATGAGGTGAAACTTCTGCTGTCACATGAATACCTTGTGCTTTAGCAAATCGTACAAGCTCTACACTTTCTTTTGTACTAATGTGACAAATATGATAGTGAACACCTGTTGCCTGAGCTAGCATAATATCACGTGCAATCTGTGCTGATTCACTAACAGATAAAATCCCACGATGTCCGTGTGCTTTTGCATATTCCCCATCGTGTAAGTAACCACCAAATAATAAGCTATCATCTTCACAGTGTGCCACAATTGGTTTATTCACTGCTTTCGCTCGTTTCATCGCTTGATACATGACACCTGCTTCTTGAATTCCGCGACCATCATCTGAAAATCCTAAGATGCTCGTTTCTGATAAGGCTTCAACATCAACGATTTCTTCTCCACGCTCTCCGATTGTGATGGCTGCATATGGAAACACGCGAACTTGTGCGTTTTTTTCTAATAATCCTTCAATATAAGTCACATGTTCCATTGAATCTGGGACAGGAATCGTATTAGCCATTGCTGCGATTGTTGTATAACCACCGCGTGCAGCTGCTTTTGTTCCTGTTTCAATCGTTTCTTTACGCTCATATCCTGGCTCTCTTAAGTGAACATGAACATCGATTAATCCTGGTGATACTAATTTTCCTGCTAAATCATAAACTTGTGCCTCAGTATTTTCAATACACTCATTCATTTCAATAATGATTCCATCTTTGACTAAAAGGTCAACAGCTACTAATTCATTATTCTCATTGATTTGTCGTCCATTTTTTAAAAGGATCATTACACTTCACTCCCTACTCCATAAGTTTCTAATAGTATTTGGCCCTACTACTTGAATTAAGCTATTATAACTTTTACTTTTATATCATCTATATATAAACAGAAATAAAATCTACATTTATCACGACACACTAAATGTTTG
>JAUMTV010000160.1 GCA_030531025.1 Turicibacter sp. | reverse complement strand
CAAACATTTAGTGTGTCGTGATAAATGTAGATTTTATTTCTGTTTATATATAGATAAGCTTTCACCATTAGTCGCAATCACTTCTTTGTACCAGTAGAATGATTTTTTCTTATAACGTTCTAACGTCCCTGAACCATCATCATGACGATCGACATAAATATATCCATAACGTTTTTTAAGTTCTGCTGTTGAGGCACTGACTAAGTCAATACATCCCCATGATGTATATCCCATCACATCAACACCATCTTCAATCGCTTCTTTAACTTGTAATAAATGATCATTTAAGTAATTGATACGATAGTCATCAATCACTGTCTTATTTCCAAATTCATCTTCCACTAATTCATCAACTGCACCTAGTCCATTTTCAACAATAAATAGTGGCTTTTGATAACGATCCCAGAATTGATTTAACACATAGCGTAACCCTTGAGGATCAATTTGCCATCCCCATTCTGATGCTTTTAATGTTGGGTTTGGAACACCACCCATGATGTTTCCAGCACCTTTAACTTTTTTCTGTGGATCAGCTGTTTCACAAATACTCATATAGTAACTAAATGAGATGAAATCCACTGTATGTTTTAAAATTTCTTCATCACCTTCAGTGAATTCAATATGAATGTTATTTTCACGGAAATAACGTTTCATATAACCTGGATAAGTTCCACGAACATGAACATCTGAGAAGAAATAGTTCATATGTTCAGCTTTCATCACAGCGATGATATCGTCTGGATTTGGTGTTAATGGATAGGTTGGCATACTTAAAACCATACATCCGATTTTAAACTCTGGATTAATTTCATGACCAATTTTAACGGCTAGCGCACTTGCGACTAACTCATGATGTATGGCTTGATATAAATCTTGTTTTGATAATTTTTCTTTATCTGTATAAATTCCACCACTTAAAAATGGCGCATGTAACACGGAGTTAATCTCATTAAATGTTAACCAATACTTCACTTTATCTTTATAGCGAGTAAAAATGGTACGAACATAATTTTCATAAAACTTAATTAAATCACGACTCACCCAACCATCATATTTTTTTGATAAATGTAAGGGTGTTTCGTAATGAGAGATTGTGACTAACGGTTCAATTCCATACTTCGCTAATTCATCAAACACATTATCATAAAATTGTAATCCCGCTTCATTTGGTGCTAACTCATCCCCATTTGGAAAGATTCGCGACCAAGCGATTGATAAGCGAAATACTTTAAATCCCATCTGTGCAAATAGTTTAATATCTTCTTTATAACGATGATAGAAATCAATTCCGACTAATTTCATATTATCTTCTGTTGGAACATCAGTGATTGGTCCCATAATTCCTTTTGGAGCCACATCTTGTGTTGATAATCCTTTTCCATCTTCGTTATATGCGCCTTCTAATTGATTAGCGGCTGTTGCTCCTCCCCATAAGAAGCCATCTGGGAAACATTTTGCCATGTTTAACACTCCTTTTTATTCGTTGATGACTTACTTATATCACAATCAAAATTATGTCTCAATAGTTGCGGACATTTCTGATTGAATGTCACAAAAAACAAAAGAAAAGAGCTTTTTATTTTGAAACAGTGTTACAACTTATGCGGTTGAAAGTATTGATGATACTCATTAATTTGTTCATAAACTTCATTTTGCTTCACGCTATTTTCAAAGTTTTGAGAAAATAAAATGGCAAATAACAAATCAAATAAATATTGTGCTGACGTTTGAAACAAAATGGTTCCCATATCGGTGAATCGATGAACATTATATAAATATAAATGTTCCGTACTTAACTTCGCTAATTTCGAATAACGTGATTCTGTTAAAACAATCAGTGGAATGTTTCGCTCCGCTAATAGCTTTGCGATGCGATAAAGCACTGGATTTTCTCCTGTTCTTGAAATAATAATTGCAACATGCCCTTCTAAGGCAACAAAAGCTTGCATAAACTGGGCATTAGAGCCATCATGAACAACTGCTTGTTTTCCCGCATATAAAAAATGAGAGCAGGCCATCTTAGCCAAATGTAAATTATTATCAAACGCATAAAAATTAATACACGTGGCTTCTTTTAGTAATTGAGAGACTCGCTTCAGCTGATCAAGATTAATTCCTTTTTTTGTTTGCTCAATCGCTGTCATTTCTAAAGCGGCGACTTTATTGACAATGCTATGTAGCGAATCTTCATTTGTAATCGGATTGCTTCGATTAATTTGATCCATCATTGGGGTTTGATTAACTTCTTGTAAATATTTAATTTTAAACTCTGAATACCCACTAAAACCAAGTTTTTGACAAATTCGGACGACTGTTGCTGGAGAAGTATATGTTAGATCTGCTAATTGACGTGATGATATTTTTTCAATCTCTTCTGGATATGTTAAAATATAATCAACAATATGCTGTTCCGTTGAGGTCAACTTTTTCATTTGCTTTAACTCGTGTAATTCATTAATAATTTTCATAAATCCACCCACTTTTCTTATGTTCTATTTTATCGTAAAAAAGTTGGTAGTGACAACGTTATTGTTTGTATTTCTGTTTACGCTCAAGTCGTCTTTTGTTATAATATCTTTCATTATCTGATTAAAATTGTTATTAAAAGGAGAGGAATACGTGTGGAGAAGACACTGAGGATTCTTTTTGGCCGTATTGGTTTTTGTGGGATGTTAATCGCCCTGCAAGCTATTATTTTAATCTTAGTCATTTTTATGTTCCAAGAATACTTTGTTTATTTTTATGCCTTTTGTATTTTACTGAGCTTTATTGTGGTAATGTATTTATTAAATAACCGAGTGAATCCAGCGTATAAAATTGCTTGGATTGTTCCGATTCTGTTATTCCCAATATTCGGTGGTTTATTTTATCTTTTATTTGGAAGCGATCAAACGAAGAAAAAGTTCTTAAATGAGATGCAACCGATTAATGAGAAACTAAAACAAAGTTTAAATCAATCACCTAAAATTATAGAGGAAATAGCAGCCCTCGATAAACGAGCTGCTAATCAATCAAGCTATATTACCAATTATGCGTTATGTCCAATTTATCAAAACACGAGTAGCGAATATTTAAATTTAGGGGAGCGTAAGTTTGAACGCTTAATTGCAGAGTTAAAAAACGCTAAGCATTATATTTTCTTAGAGTATTTTATTATTGAAGAAGGACAAATGTGGAATACCATTTTAGACATTCTTAAAGAAAAAGCTGCTGAAGGTGTTGATGTTCGAGTCATTTATGATGACTTCGGTTGTTTATTTTTACTTCCTCCGAATTATTCAAAGCAATTAGAAGCGATGGGAATTAAATGTTGTGTGTTTAATCCTTTCGTTCCTCTGTTAACGATTCGAATGAATAATCGCGATCATCGTAAAATTTGTATCATCGATGGTCATACGGCTTTTACAGGTGGAATTAACTTAGCTGATGAATATATTAATGCCATTGTAAAGTATGGTCATTGGAAAGATACGGCATTAATGATTAAAGGGGATGCAGTTTGGAGCTTTACAGTGATGTTTTTAACGATGTGGGATTACTTACGTCATACGAATGAAGATTATGAGCTATATCGTCCACACATCTATCAAACAGAACCCGTTCAAAGTGATGGATTTGTTCAACCATTTACCGATAGTCCACTTGATAATGAATCCGTCGGTGAGACAGTTTATATGAACTTAATTAATAATTCGATGGATTATGTCTATATCACGACTCCGTATTTAATTTTAGATAACGAAATGATTACGGCTCTTTCTAATGCTGCCAAGCGTGGGGTTGATGTTAAAGTATTAACCCCTTATCAGGAAGATAAGTGGTATGTTCATGCTGTCACACGTGCCAATTATCGAGCATTAATTGATAGTGGCGTTCAAATTTATGAATACACCCCTGGATTTGTTCATGCGAAGACGTTTGTCGTAGATGATGAATATGCTGTCGTTGGAACGATTAACTTAGACTATCGTAGTTTATATTTACATTATGAATGTGGCGCTTGGTTATATAAAACAAAAAGTGTGCTAGATGTTCGAGATGACTATATTGAAACATTAAAGGTTTCACAACAAATTACAGATGAAGACTTAAATGCAATCCCTTGGTATAATAAAATTTTATATGCCTTCTTACGAGTTTTCGCCCCATTAATGTAATCATAAATTAAAAAAGGAGCTAATATGCTCCTTTTTCTTTTATCTAACTAATCGAATCTGTTCATATCCACTTATCTTAACAGTCTCAATCATTTTATGACATCTTACCTTTTCTCCTCTAGTGAGGTAAATAATTCAAAATCTTAGCGTATTCCTCTTTTAGTTGTTCATAACTGATGCGACGGTTCGCTGGGCTAGTAGAGGGTAAACCGATTGCCGGAATGTTGGTGTTTGGATAGATATACTTCATATAAAGATCCGTCGCTTTTTTACCTGTTGTAAAAATAGCTTGAATGTTCGCTTCTTTTAAAATAGTTGTCAGGTCATTAGGAATTGGGTTTTTAATACTCGCATCTTCTGCTCCTTGAATATCACAGCTTTTTAAAACATCCCAAAGTGCTAAATGATGGCGATGTAAAAAGTCAATTTTCTCTTCATTCGTCAGTAATGTTTTTTCATGAAAGATATCCGCTAATACTTTCCAAAATCGATTTTGTGGATGTCCATAATAAAATCTGACCTCCCTTGATTTAGGAGACGGCATCGTTCCTAAAATTAAAGCGTTAGCATTTTGATCATAAATCGGCTGAAGTGTATGTTCTACGACTGCCATATATTATCCCTCATTTCTTTGACTCAGACATTGTTGTTTGATTGATTATGACATGTTTTCTAATAGTCAATCCTTCATCTACTAAAAAGGCGATAATCAAAAAGGGGATTAAGACAAACCAGGTTGAAAAGAATGGTTCATAAAGATACGATTGAATAAATGGTTGTACCCATCGAATACCAATGTAGGTTAAAGATGTCCAGTAAAGAGAAAATTGAAGACAGATTAAACCTTGAACATTCCATTTTAAATGATGATAATCCCAATAATCAATGTGAAATACATGTCTTGTTAATAAGCCTGACAAATATTCTACTGTAGTTGGAATAATAGCACATGGAATCAGTAGAAGCACTGTTGATAAGTTTAGTGTATCTTGAATTAAAATTAACAGTGACATAGCAATAGCATACATTGGCTTAAAGGGACCGTATAAAAAGCCATCTTCTTGAAAATATCCAGTCATAACTAAACAATAAACTTCTTCGATAATCCAGCCAATAACTCCATATAAAAAGAAATTAAACAAAAAATATAAAAGATATGAAAACATCGAGCCACACTCCTTTTTAGTAGTTTGACTCGATCACGTGAAGTTATACTACTATGATATAACTATAAACATTATTTAAGTTAAGAGCATTCATAAATAGATTTGTTTAGGATAAACTATGAAGAGTTTACGTTAATATAAGGAGGATCGTTCCATGACAGAAAAGTATGATTACATGTTTAAATGGCTAAAACAAGCAACGAAGCCAGAACGTCATATTGATGAAGTAGAGGAGTTTGCGAAAAAACATCCTGTCTTATTTATGAAATATCATAATTTATTTAAACCAATTGTTAGTCTTGATGAAACAGATGAAAAGTATATAGAAGCAAAAGAAAAATTAATTAAATTATTCTCTGAAAACGAAGATAAATTTAGACCTGTCTTAGGGGCAGTTAAAGAAAAGTTTGCTGGTAAATATTTTTAATTAGCATAAAAAGCTTCTCATTCATATTCTATATATAAACAGAAATAAAATCTACATTTATCACGACACACTAAATGTTTAATCGTTGTGCCGTGGGTCACCTACCATTTTCGAAGAAAATGTATCTACCACTAGTAGGGAATGGGGCCCACAGCAGTGAGCATAGCGAACAATCCTCCTTTGCTGGGGAATGGTCACCTACCATGCGAAGCATGTATCCTCCACTGGTAGGGAGTTCAAGGCAG
>JAUMTV010000159.1 GCA_030531025.1 Turicibacter sp. | reverse complement strand
TGAATGAACAGTTTCTAAAGTCTTCATCATTTCATCTCCTTACTCTCATCCGTCTATCTTGCATCCTGGCATAAATATAAAATAATCCATTAAAGTCACTATATCTAATTTCGACTTCTTTAAATTGATACCTTGGATATTCACGCTCTAGTTTCTCACCAATCGAATCTTGATTTAGCACCATGTCTATCACTTTACGCTTACTCATTTTCGTGCGATTCTTAGATGGCTTGGGTAACACGAGATTCCCTTTACTACTTCCCCATCTTCGTTTCCCCTTTAATCTAAACGCTGTTCTTTTATAGGTTTCTTCATCCTTCATCATGTACTTGCACACACCGATAAAATTTTCTTCTTTATAATAATTTAACGTTCGAAGAGTGGATGCACCTAGTTTCCACTTGGATTCAACTTCTTCTTTGGTTAATCCATTATCCATAATTAAATGAAGATGGAATCGCTCGGTTCCCGTTGCTCCTTCTTCAATGACATAAACATACTTCGCATTTTCAAGTTCTTTCTTTTTTCTTGCTCGGTTAATTCTTCTAAAAAAATTCTTACATAACTTTTCTGCTGTTTCTAAATCTTGTGGTTCTTCTTTAAACGTGAACGTACACCAATAATCCCCTGTATAAAAATTCTCATGAATTAACCGCATCAGCTTTTTCTTAGCATTTCGATCATTCAAATTCTTCTGTTGCTCACTACTTTCACGACTTTTCTTTTTCTTAAATCTTTGAATCATTTCTGGAATCTCTTTTTTAAATGAAGGATAGATTTCTACCTCTAATTGATTTCCCGCTTTAATCGTTGCTGTTGTATAAGCCACTCCCCTTAATGGCTTTACCACTTCATTTAATAATTCCCCCGTTATCTCATGAAAGGATTGATCATAAAAATTCTCATAATCATAGTGATCAAATACTTTTTTCTTCATCACGACTTCCCCCATTTTCACTCCCACTTATTCGACAAATTGTAAAAGCGTACGACTTGTTAATATCCTATACAAGTTCGTTAAAGAGAAGGAATTCTTCTCTTTTTGTCGAACATTGATTTCATTTATGCCTAATCGTGATGAATTTTTTCAAACGTTATGACTTAAATTCATTAATGATCCAACCCGCTACCCTCATAACGGACTTATCGCATCTAGTCCTCACTTTTATATCTTTAGCAACAGCCCCAATCCACAATGCATTTCGATATTCAAGCGTTGCGACTTGTTCATTCTCTAACATCACTTGATAGCCGGTCACGACTCCTTCCTGATTGATTTCATATTCCTTAAATAAAAATCCCGCTAACATCTTCATTCCCCCATTTTTTATTAAACAACTTTCGCAACTTCCTCCATATACGTTTTAATCATAAGTTCCTCACACTGATGACATCTGATGCTTTCTAAATTAAACCCCGATTTTAATTCATAACCGCATCTACACGTATACTCATAGTCTTGTGGTCTATCTTTAATACAACTAATCTCGGTGATTGCCTGATTAGCTGCATTACGATACCATAAAATCTCTTTCCCCTCATCATAAGTTTGAATCTTCAAGTTTTTTAAAGGCTTTTTGGTATCTACCGATGCATAACCATAGTTTGTTAATGCATCAGGAAATTCAATAATGCCCAGCGGTGTATTAACTTTCATTTCTCATCTTCCCTTCCCCTAACCTCAACCGTTGCTTTTAAGCAACGATTAGGGTAAAAAAATATTTAATATGATAGACTATAGTAATAATCCATAAGAATTGGGTTAAACCCTCCCTCTTTAACCCAATCTCTCTCTGTAATGTTAATCAATAGTTGTCTTTAGGCAACGAATCAGAAAAAAAAATATTTAACATCTCATCAGGTGTTAAGTCTAACTTTTGCATGATTAATTCAATTTCAGAACGTGAAAAGTTATCTGGCTTTCGCATTTTAGCGTAGATAAAACTTCGATTGACCCCAAGTAATGTTGCAAATTGAGTTAAATTCATCCCCCTTAACCCAATATAGTATTTCAATAATGCGACATTCATTATCATTCTCCCCTTTCATTTCGTGGCTTTTAATCAACTCCATAATATACCAATTTTTGGATTTATTCAATAGAAACCGTTTTATTTTTTAAAAAATTTTCATTAAATTCGTTGAAAAGTGCCGTTTTTAACATAAAAACACCTTTTTAAGTCGAATATGATCACCCAACATAAATCGTTTTCTAAAAGCAACAAACTTGTATTTTCATGTATAAAATGTGTTATATTTGGAAAAAATAGTATTAAATCAACAACGTATGTTGATTTAACGCAACACGAGTAGTATCATAAAATCAGGAACTATCTTCCAGTTTTTATGACTTTATTCTATTAAATTAAAAATAACTTTCAGAAAGGAGAGTTTAACACCAACGATGACTTAATATTCACTTACTTCACCCAATTCATTTACACGACTTAAGAGATTATAGAAGAGATTTGAGGAATAACATGAAAAAGATAGAAGTTAAAGACATTATTAAAAAACGACGATTAGAGTTAGGTCTTTCATTTGGGGAATTAGGAAGGCTCTGTGGGGTTGATAAAACAACCGTAAGGAAATGGGAGTTAGGGCTAATTGAAAATATGAAACGAGATAAAATGGTGCTTCTAGCCAAAGCATTAGACATCTCACCACTTGTGTTACTTGGCATTGAACATTATATACCTGAAGTGAAGGTAAATGATAAAATCAGTGTTTACAACGAGCTCTTTACTAATAGATTCGACAATGCTATCACTGAAATTGATAATCCATATCCACATGAAAAAGGTCACTTGTTTGCCTTAGAAGTTAAAATCAATGATGAGATGATAAGTAGCCTTATCACTGGTGATAAGATGTATGCTATTTTTAAACAACAATCTGTGGTGGAAAACGGAACGATTGTTGCAGTTGCCATTGCGAATGACAAAGCAGCTATCAAGAAGTTTTATAAGTTTGATGATGTCATTGTCCTACGATCAACAACTACTGAAAGTGGTGATCCAATTACGATTGTTGGTGATCAGGTCAAGGATGTTTGTATTTTGGGAAAATTCGTGGGTATCGTCAGTCCATTTGTTGATTGATGAATATAAAAAAAGCCTCATCATGAGGCTTTTACTCTAATTATCGGAGGAGCAAGAAAATGAAAGTAGCATTATACGCGAGAGTTTCAACCGAGCAACAAATTGAAAACTACAGTATCCCCTTGCAAAAAGAACGGATAAAAGCGTTCTGTGCCTCTAAAGGATGGAATGACATCACAGAATATGTAGACGGAGGATATAGCGGTTCTAACCTAAAGCGCCCAGCTCTTGAGCAGTTACAAAAAGATATTGAAAGTAAAAAAATAAATGCCGTTATTGTTTATCGTTTAGATCGTTTAAGCCGAAGCCAGCGTGACACGCTCTACTTGATTGAAGAAATGTTTTTACCTAACCATGTGGAATTCATCTCAATCTCAGAAACGATTGATACCTCTACCCCATTTGGTCGAGCGATGATTGGAGTCATGTCTGTTTTCGCTCAACTCGAACGTGAGACCATTACTGAACGCCTACGAAGTGGACGATTTAAAATGGTTCGTGACGAGGGGTTATGGGCCGGTGGCTCTGATACCAATCCATATGGTTATACCAGACATAAACGTGGAAAATTAGTGGTGAATGAAGAAGAACGTCAACATATTGTGAGAATCTTTGAGGAATACGTCACCTTAAAATCTTATATTAAAGTCCAAAAGAAATTAGAAAAAGAAGGTTTTAAACCTTTAGAAGATTATCGAATTACCAAATTATTAAGAAACCGTCTCTACATTGGTGAGGTTTCATTTGCTGGCGAATGGTTCAAAGGTTCACACGAACCGATTATCTCTGTTGATTTATTTAATGCTGCTCAAAAAGTCAATGAACATTTCAAAGGTTATAATTTTGGAAAAATAAAAAATAATGTCTTTAGACAAAAAGTTATCTGTGGGTGCTGTGGTGAAATTTATCGCTCTTATAGCAAGAAGGATAAAAAAACGGGGACGACTTACTACTATATGGTCTGTCGTCGTCGTAAAATGCCTGCTCATTATGATAGCAAATGTTTTAATCGCAACATTAAACGTGCGGATTTAGAAGAAGAAATCTTTAATCGTATTAAAAACTTAGAAACAAGTGGTGAAATTGAATTTACTAAAAAGGCTGAACCAATTGACTATGACAAAAAAATTGAGGCGATCAACGATAAAATCAATAAACTACTCGATTTATACATGGATGAGCGACTTCCTAAAGCCACGCTTGATGCGAAATTAGCCGACTTTAATGCTCAAAAAGAAAAACTATTATCAAAGTCTAAAGAAACCGAATACGAAACCTCTATAATGGAAGACTTCATAAAAAACGGAATTCCTAACTTATTTGAATGTGATTTAGACACGCAAACCGCGATTATTGATTTATTTGTCGACCAAATCATTGTTAAAGAGGATGGATTACAAGTGATTTGGAATCAATGATTGGAGGGATCAAGGTGAAAGTGGCGTTGTATGCAAGAGTTTCAACCGAGCAACAAATTGATAACTACAGTATTCCCTTACAAAAGGAACGAATCAAATCGTTTTGTGTCTCTAAAGGTTGGGATGATGTTAAGGAATACATTGATGCAGGATATAGTGCTTCTAATTTAAATCGCCCGGCTCTTGAGCAGTTACAAAGAGATATTAAAAATAAAAAAATTAATATGGTCATTGTTTATCGCCTAGATCGTTTAAGCCGGAGTCAGCGTGACACACTCTATTTAATTGAAGAACTATTTTTACCTCATAGGGTTGAGTTTATTTCACTAACTGAGACGATTGACACGACGACTGCTTTTGGACGTGCAGCCATTGGCGTTTTATCAGTCTTCGCTCAGTTAGAACGTGAAACCATCATTGACCGTTTATGGAACTGTCACCGTAACATGGTTCGTGACGAAGGCCTCTGGGCAGGGAGTGCAGCCAAAGTTCCTTATGGTTATACCAGACTAAATCGTGGAGAACTAGTCGTCAATGAAGAAGAACGTCAGCATATTAGCCGAATCTTTGAAGCGTATGTTCATTTAAAATCGTATGCTAAAGTTCAAGATCAATTAGAAAAAGAAGGTTTTAAAAAAATTAGAATGAATCGTCTGATTCGAATCCTTCAAAATCGGCTTTATCTTGGTGAAGTTTCATTTGCGGGTGAATGGTTCAAAGGCTCACATGAACCGATTATATCTACTGAACTATTTAATCAAGTGCAAGACATTCGTGAAAAATATAAAAGTAAACGTTATGGCACGGTAAAAAATAAAGTCTTTACAGGTAAAGTTTTTTGTGGTCATTGTGGCGAAGAATATCGACCTCATACTTGCAAACAAAAATTGGCGACTGGTGAAAGCGTCACTCGTCATTACATGGTTTGTACTCGTCGTAAGAAACCTTCTTACTACGATAGCAAATGCTCTAATCGTAATATAAGACGGGATGAATTCGAAAAAGAGATATTTGATCGACTTCATCGCATCGGAACAAGTGGTGAAATCGAATTAAAACATTCAGTGGCTAACTATGAAAAGAAAATCGAACGTCTTGATAAAAAAATAAATAAACTAGTGGATCTTTATATGGATGATCGACTCTCTAAAACGTCACTCGATGAGAAATTAGCTGCTTTAAACGCACAAAAAGAAGACCTGTTAGCACAAGCAAAAGATGCAGAAGATGAAGAATCAGAGATGCAGCAATTCATTAAAAATGGGATTCCTAACTTATTTGAATGTGATTTAGGCACTCAAACAGCGATTGTTGATTTATTCGTCAATAAAATCATTGTAAAAGATGATGGACTTCAAATCATTTGGAATCAATAACCTATTTTTTTATTACTATTTTTCGGTTTTCAGAAGGTAGCGTCAGTGGCTGCGACAATGACACCTTTATCAAAACCTTCTTCTCTCGTTTTCTTTAGATGGTAAAGTGCC
>JAUMTV010000158.1 GCA_030531025.1 Turicibacter sp. | reverse complement strand
ATGATTCTGAAAATATAGATTATTTCTCTGTTTTTATATAGCACTACATTTTCCGTTTTTAATAGCTGTTAAAACGGTTTAAACACGTGCTTTCACACTGTCCCAACGTCCTTCATCTCGAATGCGATGCGGACAGTTTTTAACTGAGAAATCCGCATGTTGTTTTAAGTCATCAATCGATAAACCATATTGGTAAAGTAATCGGGCCATCACATAAACTGTATTTTCTTCAGCAGCTGTATATTTTGATCCACCTGATTTGGAGTAACAGATTTCAACAGCGATTCCATAACGATTTCCAGGTCCGCTCGCTCCATCACCTGCATGCCAAGCATTACGATTCAATGGGAGTTCTTAAATCGCATTTACATCATCAACAGCAATATGATAAGACACTTGATTATTGTTAATAATCATATAGCTAATTTCATTTGCTGCTGAGGCATCATTTGCTGTGTGATGACAAACAACATATTTAGGTGTCATAGCATTAAGACATTTAATAGAATAGTTACTACTTGATAATAAGTTTTGTTTAAAAACATAACTCATTTGATAATCCCACTTTGTTAGTTTGATAATTGCTATGTAAGCAAATGATTGCTTAGATATTTCAATACACTATATATAAACAGAAATAAAATCTACATCGATCACGACACACTAAATGTCTGATAGTTGTGCCGTAGGTCACCTACCATGCGAAGCATGTTTCCTCCATTGGGAGAGCTTTAAAAGTTTTTTACGATGTAAAAAACTTATCTAGACTTATATAGACGTATTCGTATCCCAATATAATCTATTCGTTTCAAAAAGTTTGGCATGGTGTTTTGGTGGATTTTGTCACTCACTTTCTATGATCAACTGAATGACCATTCCAATTAGAAGCATAGTAGTCGTTGTAATGCCTGTTAACAAATATTTTTCTTCTAATGGAATCACTCGTTTAGGTTTTTTCTGTCTTTTCTTTTTCGTTGGTTTTAATTCAATTTCTAATTCATTTTCATTCTCTTCTTGTGCTTTTTTCTGATCATGAAAGTAGATAGATAATTCCATTGCTAGGTGATATCGTTTACGGGAAAAATTCCTCTTTAAATTATTCAATAGATCGGGATACATATCTTCGCTCCAGTGAGCCGGCGTGTAATCTAACATTTCATCATTATGTTTTTGAAAAATGAGAGAATCTGTTAAAACTAAATGGTAACAATCATTTAAAAAGTCTTTATCATCTACGTATAAATTTAAGTTTTCAATTAATAATTCACGGGCCTTAAAAATATCTCGCTTTTTTAAACAAAGTGATAAGGTTTCAAACCGAGCTTCTTTTTCCTCAGACGTCATCACAATTCCTCCTTTTTGCAAATAACTCCTTATCACATTATATTCAACAAAATCTCGACAATATGACACCTTCATATATTTTTTATAAAAGGGGCCCTTTGACTTTGCCCCCCCTTTACTCTGTGACTCTCTCATGAAAGTTTTTCATAACAAGAATTTTATTTGAACTTGCATATATACATAGCGAAATACATTTCACATTCTATGAAACAGACTTAATCGATTAGTCTTTTTGGTAGAAAGGCTAACTATAGTCGCGCTAAAAGTTTTTCAGCTATGAAAAACTTATCGCTACTTATATATGTTATACTATTACTATAGGGTAAAGGAGGGATTACAATGGATTTATATGATGGATTTGGTTTCTATGGGTTAATGGATAGTTTATTTCCACTTTTCTTTATAGGAATTTTTTGCTTTATCATTGGGACACTAATTTATAACGCTGTGCAATACGCTCAAGATAAATCAAAACCGATTCAAACTGAGCGAGCAACAATTGTTGCTAAACGCACAAATGTTAGTCGTCATCACCATCACCATGAAGGTCATATGCATCACTCAAGTTCTACGACTTATTATGTGACTTTCGAATTTCTGACCGGACAACGCATGGAACTTAAAATTCCGGCTAATAAATTTGGGTATCTTGTTGAAGGGGATGAAGGATTGTTACAGTATCAAGGACGTCTTTTTGTTTCTTTTGAAGTAACACCAAGAGTTGAAAGTAAATAATTTTTTACATAAAAAAGGAGGAAATCAAACGATTTCCTCCTTTTTTGTTGATGAACGGTTTTGTCATACCTGCCTATCACGCTACTAATAGTATATGCGTGGCTGTCATTTATCATTCATCTTTCACTTTGTGAATACTCATTATTTATTAGTTTTCATCAAACGATTTATTTGAATAATCAACGTTGGGATAAATCCTAAAAGATAAATTAATCCTAATTGATTCATTGTAATCTCCGTCACCATGAATAGCTGATTCAATTGTGGAAGCAATAAAATCGCATTTAATAAGATAAATCCAATAATAAAGGCTCCAATACTATAAACATTTGAAAATAAGCCAATTTTAAAAATTGATTCACGACTACGGCAGTTGAATCCGTGGAATAATCTTGATAAACATAACGTTGCAAAAGCCAACGTCGCTGCTAATCCATGACTTTGTTCAAGTCCAATAAAATAAGCAATCATCGTTACAATCGCTATTAATACACCTTCTACTCCAATTCGTTTTAATGTTTCAACATCTAAAATCGATTCATGAGCATCACGTGGTTTTTCATTTAATAAGTTACGCGTTGATTTTTCCATCCCAATTGCGATTGCTGGTAAACTATCCGTCACTAAATTGATGAATAATAAATGAACTGAATAAAATGGAACTGGCAACATAAAGATTGATGCAAATAACACGCATATAATTCCCGAGAAATTCCCTGATAGTAAATACGTAATCGTATTTTTAATATTCGAATACACGTTGCGCCCTGTCATCACAGCTTTCACGATTGTCGCAAAATTATCATCGGTTAAAATCATAGATGCTGCATCTTTTGAAACTTCTGTTCCCGTGATTCCCATCGCAATACCGATATCTGAACTTTTAAGCGCAGGGGCATCATTCACGCCATCTCCTGTCATAGCGACAATATGTCCTAAGTCTTGCCACGCTTTAACAATACGGATTTTATGAGCCGGTGCGACACGCGCATAAACTGAAATATGTGGTAACTTTTCTTTTAATGCCTCATCTGATAATTGATCAAGTTCATTTCCATCAAGAACAAAATCGCCTTCTTCATAAATACCAATCTGAGTCGCAATACTTTTAGCTGTTACTTTATGATCTCCCGTAATCATGATCGGCTTAATTCCAGCCTGCTTACAATCTGACACAGCCTGTGCACTCTCGATTCGTGGCGGATCCATTAGTGAGATAAGTCCTAATAATACTAGGTCTGATTCATCGTTCATTTCTAACTGTTGCTTATCAAGCTTTTTATACGCAAACCCAAGCACGCGAAGCCCTTGCTCGGCAAATTGATGGTTAATATCTTGATATTTTTGATGGTCATCAGATGAAAGTGGACGAATTCCATTAGTTGTAAAGACTTGTTGACAGCGGGCCACTAGTTCATCAGGAGCACCTTTTACTAACATCGTTGGCTCACCATCGATTAATTGAAGGGTACTCATTAATTTGCGTTCTGAATCAAAAGGTAATTCACTTAATCGTTTATACGTTTCACGTAAATCTATTTCATCTAGCCCATATGTTTCAAGTAAATCAACAAGTGCAAGCTCAGTTGGATCCCCAATTCGTTGAACTTGAGTTGTTGTTGAATCATTACATAATCCACAAGCTAACATAAGTAATCGATCCGGATCTTGATCTTTATTTAATTCATTTTTATTCACGAGCTGATCATTTAGATAAAGGTTTTGAGCGACCATTTTATTTTGAGTTAATGTTCCTGTTTTATCCGAACAAATAATTGAAACAGAACCTAAACTTTCCACACTATTTATATTTTTAATGATGGCATTTTCTTTCGCCATTTTTTGTGTTCCGATCGCTAAAACAATGGTAACAATTGAAGCTAGTGCTTCAGGAATCGCTGCTACGGCAAGAGCGACTGCAAACATCATCGCATCAATCGTTGATGAACCTTGAATGAGATTTAAGACAAAGACAATTAAACAAATTCCAATAATCGCAAATGATAGACGACGACTAAACGCATCTAAATTTCGTTGAAGTGGCGTTTTACGAGCATCTGTTTCATTCATTAACTTAGCGATCTTCCCAATTTCAGTTTCCATCCCAACACTCGTCACGACGGCTACCCCACGACCATAAGTCACGAGTCCACTTGAAAAGACCATATTCATCTGATCCCCTAGCGCACAGTTTTCTGTTAAAATCGCATCCACACTTTTATCGACGCTGACTGCTTCTCCTGTCAGAGCACTTTCATTGACTTGTAAGCTATGAGCCTGTAATAGTCTAGCATCTGCACTAATGACATCTCCCGCTTCCAGTAAGACGATATCTCCAACGGTTAATTCCGTCGACGGGATTTCTTGTTTTTTTCCATCACGAATGACTTTCGTATGAGGTGTCGATAAAGCTTTCAGACTTTGAAGTGACTTTCTTGCTTTCACCGTTTGAACCGTTCCTAAAATGGCATTTAACGTAATGACGGCTAAAATAACACAAGCACTTTCAATATTATCACTTAACATCGAAATCAAAGCAGCAGCAATTAAAATCAAAACGAGTAAATCTTTAAATTGATCGATAAAGATTTTAAAGACTGATGCTTCTTTTTCTTCCATTAAAGCATTTAATCCGTATTGTTCTTGACGTTGTTTAATTTCTTGTTCTGTGAGTCCTTTTTCAGAGGTTTGTAGTGTTTTTAAAACATCATCACTAGACGATTGATAAAAATGAGCCATTAATATTTCCTCTCTTTCTTTTGACGTAATTTATAAAACCCGACGATAGCCATCACCAAGATAGCACCAATTAATAAAAACCATTTCCCTTGTTCATAGTACCCGATGACCAAATGCCAACTTTCAGCTAACCAGTAGCCAAGTGTGATAAGGGCAGTGTTCCAAACTAAGATTCCAAGCATGGAAGCAAATAAAAATGAGCTTAGCTTTTGTTTCGTAATACCGGCAATGAATGAGATGTACGTTCGAAATAATGGAATGACACGTCCGATTCCAACAGAGATATTGGCGTATTGTTGATAGAAGCGGCGTGTCGATTCAATGCCTTTTTTCGTTGATGGATAACGCTGCATTAGTTTATCTAAAACGATATTTCCTCCGCTATATCCAATGCTGTAGCAAGCCATTGAACCGAGTAGTCCGGCAATGACACTAATGATAATGACTAAAACGAGTGGTCTCCCACTTGTCACTGCAAGAGCTCCTGAAAGTGGCAAAACGACTTCACTCGGTAGCGGTAAGCAAGCATACTCAAGGGCAATTAATAAAAACATGGCAATGAGCCCATACTGCGTGATGAATTCAGTGATCCATTCCATAATTTCACTCCTTTTCATGATAATTGTCTAATCCTTTAGGGTGGCATTTTCTTATCGTCTGTTTCCTCTTCTGTAGCTCACATTCTTTTAATCATATGAAAAAAAGGAGTTATCATGCACAGTAAGATACAAAAAAAGACTTAAGTTATACCAACTAAAGGCGTTGTTATAACATAAGTCTCGTCGAGCTTCCCATTTATGAACCTAGTCTATTGCATAATAAACGAGATTATAAATTAATTCGGAATTGGGCTCCGGTGACACCAGAAGAATCTTTTTTTATAAAAATAATAATATCACCTAAAAAGATTGCTCCGCGATTGTTGATGTTCACCACACATGTATCTTTGTGTTGACTACTCCCTTATTGTTACTAATAATATAGCAGATAAAAGCCTATCTGTTAACCTAAAATTTATGTAAAATTTGTAATAAATTCATGGAATTAATTTCTAATAATCTCTAATTCAATTCCATCCATCGCATCAATGACATTTGAAATACCTTTAAAGTTGAATATCACATCACGCGTTAAATCTATATATAGAAACAGAAATGTATTTCATCATTCTACATCAGTCTTAGTTAATCGATTGCTTTAATACTAAGACAGACTAT
>JAUMTV010000157.1 GCA_030531025.1 Turicibacter sp. | reverse complement strand
AACTGCTGTGTATAAAGATGATGCAAAATCTAAAACACATCATAGTTAATGGAATAATGAGTTGATTTTTTGTATTTGATTAGTGCAATATTTTATTTTTCTTTAGATACTCTAACAAATGATATTAAAAGTAAAGGAGGACTTATTATGAAGTTAACACCAGGTTAATTACATAACTTAGCAGATTTATGTATGAGTTGTGTCAATTCAATTACTAATATGGCGCTTTATCAAAGCCAAGTAAATGATGAACAATTAAAAAAGCTATTAACTGATCATTTTCCTGCTCATATTCAAGACTACAATATGAAGGTTAAATTTCTTCAAGAAGCAACTGGACCAAATGAACAGTTAAATGTGCCTGGCTTAAATAAAACATTAACAGATTTCACACAATCACCTGTTGCACCAGTACCAGTTACACCACGTACAGAAGTTCAACAACTAAATGACCGTGAGATTGCAACTGGTTATTTATTAACATTAAAACGTGCAGGTCGTGAATATGCATGGGCTGCAATGGAAACAGCTAATCCAGCACTTCGCCAATTTTTAAAAGATGCTTTTACAATGTGCTGTAACCATGCGTATGATGTTTGGCAATGGATGGCGGAAAAAGGATATTATCCACTTTGTCCTGTCCCTCAAGCAGATATTGATGCAATGGGTGCTTTTTATAATCAAGTTCAAAAATAGAAATTAAGAGAACTCAACAAAATTGAGTTCTTTTAATTTGTGTAAAAGAGGAATGATTCGGAGGAACATTATCATACATTAAAGAGAATCAATGATTTAAGAAGCTTTATCAATAACGAGAGGATAAAGATGATTAAATTAAATCGATTAATTATTAGGGAAGCAAATAGTAATGATCTTTCAACTCTAATTTCGTGGTGGGCGAGTGATGAGTTGAGCAAACATGTTAGATTCTCACATGGTATTCAAACAAACGTGGAAAAATTAAAAAGTGAATTAGAAAAGCAGAGCCTATATATAAACAGATAAGTATTCTACATCTAAGGTGGCAAACAAAACTACTGATATCCTTTATTTATACAGGCATCCTATCGTCCAGGGGTCACCTAGCGATTTCTGAAAGAAATCTACTCCTCCTTTGCTAGGGCTTAAAAATTTTCTATGAAGAAAATTTATCTGGACTTATATAGCTTCTCACACTGCTGATAGCCGACGATTTGTTATTTTAAAAAAAGAAAAACATAAGGCCATTGGAGAATTAAGTTTTTATCAACTATATAGAAACAGATAAGTATTCTACAATTTAGCTTATAAATGGAAATGAGTAAAGTCATTTCCTGATCAAGGTAACCTATAGTCCAGTTAGAAATTTTCTCTGAAGAAAATTTATCTGGACTTATATAGACTTACATAACAAAAGTTGTGGAATTAAACTTAGAATATGTGAGGCAGGGGAACAAGGTAAGGGTTATGGTGAAGAGGCATTATATGGATTTTCAAATTACTTATTCACAACTTATCAACTCCATCGTATTTATGTAGAGATATTAGTAGACAATATTTTAGCAAAAGAGTTATATGAAAAAGTAGGATTTAAAGTAATTGGAATTGAACGAGATATTTGGTTAGATTCTCAAGGGATTTATCGAAGTGGAATATTAATGGATTTACTAAGAGATGATTATCTAAGAGAGAAGTACAATCTTTGATTGTACTTTTTTGTGATTTTAGGCAATATAAGTATAGCAATGGAAATAAAAATTTGAAAACGTTATAAAAATGCTAATTGACAAACATATACGTATAAGATAAAATGAAAACGTAATAAATTTCTGACAAGTACGTATATATTTTAAAAATAATTAGAATAAAAACGTGTTCATATACGTATATGTTGAATATACCTTTAAAAATTGATTAAATACTTTAGGAGGTCTACTATGGGGAAATATCAAGTAGAAGCACAACAATTATTAGAATTTGTTGGTGGCAAAGATAATATTTCAATGGTTACACACTGTGTAACGCGTATGCGATTTGTGTTAGTTAATCCATCACGTGCTAACGTTGAGAAAATTGAAGCATTAAAATTAGTTAAAGGAACATTTACACAAGCGGGACAATTTCAAGTTATTATCGGAAATGAAGTTTCTACATTCTATAATGAGTTTACGAGTATTGCCGGTATTAAAGAAGCGAGTAAAGAAGATGTAAAAGAAGCAGCTAAATCAAACATGAGCTGGATTCAACGCTTAATGGCAAATTTAGCTGAAATCTTCTCACCGTTAATTCCAGCTATCATTATTGGGGGATTAATTTTAGGATTCCGTAATATCATTGGAGATATTAAGATGTTTGAAGATGGAACGAAGACTTTAGTTGAAATGTCTCAGTTCTGGGCTGGAACTTATAACTTTTTATGGTTAATCGGTGAAGCAATCTTCCACTTCTTACCTGTTGGTATTACATGGGCAGTTACTAGAAAAATGGGAACAACACAAATTCTTGGGATTGTTCTTGGGATTACATTAGTTTCTCCACAATTATTAAATGCCTATTCAGTAGGTGGAGATGCGGTTGCACCGGTATGGGATTTTGGATTTGCACAAGTTGATATGATTGGATATCAAGCACAAGTGATCCCAGCTATGTTAGCCGGATTTACATTAGTTTATTTAGAACGATTCTTCAAAAAAATTACTCCAAATACAATTTCAATGATTGTTGTTCCATTCTTTGCATTAGTTCCAACTGTATTATTAGCACATACAGTACTAGGTCCAGTTGGATGGACGATCGGTTCTTGGATTTCTAATGTTGTTTATGCTGGTTTAACATCAACATTCTCTTGGTTATTTGCTGGAGTTTTTGGATTTGCGTACGCACCATTAGTTATTACAGGATTACACCATATGACAAATGCTATTGATTTGCAGTTAGTCGCTCAATTTGAAGGGACAATGTTGTGGCCGATGATTGCGTTATCAAATATTGCTCAAGGGTCAGCTGTTTTAGGTATGATTTATGTTAACCGTAAAAATGAGGAAGAAAAACAAGTATCTATCCCGGCTTGTATCTCAGCTTATTTAGGAGTAACTGAACCAGCAATCTTCGGTATTAATATGAAATACGGATTCCCATTCTTAGCCGGAATGATTGGTTCAGGGATAGCAGCGGTTATTTCTGTTGCAAGTGGTGTAATGGCTAACTCAGTAGGAATTGGTGGGTTACCTGGAATTTTATCAATTCAGCCACAACATATGTTAATGTTCGCAGTTGCAATGCTTGTTGCGATTGTTATCCCATTCGTTTTAACAATTGTATTTGCTGCTAAAAAGAAATAGGGACCCGCGCTAAGTAGTGAGTTTGAAAAATTTACTCTTAGCTATCTTCCTTTGATGGGCAAGAAAATATTTTTCAAAATAAATAACACATGGATAATATAGTAGTACCTAATTCATTCTCCACTTGCGGGAAAAAAAGGGGAGTCTGTATTATCCATTTCGTGTTAATGTAGGAGGAGTTTTGAGTATGAAAGATTTTAAGAACAGTGTAGTTTATCAAATTTATCCAAAATCATTTAATGATTCAAATAACGATGGATTCGGAGATTTACGTGGAGTAGTAGAAAAGCTAGATTACTTAGAAGGATTAGGTGTAGATTACATTTGGTTAACACCGTTCTTTGTATCACCACAAAATGATAATGGATATGATATTGCAGATTACTATAACATCGATCCTGCTTATGGAACAATGGAAGATTTTGAGGCACTTGTTGAAGAAGCAACAAAGCGTAATATTAAAATCATGTTAGATATGGTATTTAACCATACTTCAACGTACCATGAATGGTTTAAAAAAGCTTTACAAGGTGACCAAAAGTATAAAGATTACTACATTTTCAGAAAAGGTAAAAATGGAAATCCTCCAACAAACTGGGTTTCTAAGTTTGGTGGAAACGTATGGGAGTATGTTGAGCATTTAGATGAGTATTATTTACATTTATTTGATGTCACACAAGCGGATTTAAACTGGGAAAATCCCGAGTTACGTCAAGAGATTTATAATGTCGTTAACTTTTGGATTGAAAAAGGAGTTAAGGGATTTCGTTTAGATGTTATTAACTTAATTTCAAAACCAGATACACTTGAAAATGATTATGTTGGAGATGGACGTCGCTTCTACACTGATGGACCACGCATTCATCAACATTTAAAAGAATTAAATGAAAATACATTCGGTAAACATGATGATATTATTACAGTAGGAGAAATGTCTTCAACAACCATTGAAAACTGTTTAAAATATTCAAATCCAGATGAGAAAGAATTAAGTATGGTCTTTAACTTCCATCATTTAAAAGTAGATTATAAAGATGGGGATAAGTGGAAACTTAAAGAGTTTGACTTTGCAGAATTAAAAAACTTATTCAATACATGGCAAACAAGTATGATGGAAGGTAACGGGTGGAATGCAGTATTTTGGTGTAATCATGATCAACCTCGCATCGTTTCTCGTTTAGGAGATGATAAAAATTATCATGAAGAATCAGCTAAGATGTTAGCTACTGCTGTTCATTGTTTACGCGGAACACCTTATATTTATCAAGGTGAAGAAATTGGAATGACAAATGCTTATTTTAATGATATTAATAAGTATCGTGATGTTGAAAGTTTAAATTACTATAATATTTTAAGAGAGCAAGGTCATACAGAAGAAGAAACATATGAGATTATCATGGCACGTTCTCGTGATAACTCACGTACACCAATGCAATGGAATGATGAAGTAAATGCTGGATTTAGTCGATCAACACCATGGCTAGGAGTTATTGACAACTATGAAACAATCAATGTTGAAAAGAACTTAGCAGACGAGAATTCAATCTATTATCACTATAAAAAATTAATTGAATTAAGAAAGCAATACGAGGTGATTGCTGACGGAACATATGAACCAATGTTACCTGATCATGAAGCAGTTTACGCTTATCGTCGTACTTTAGATAATGATGTTTTAATCGTTTTAAATAACTTCTATGGAAAGGAAACAGAAGTGACATTAGATATTGAAGATGCTCATGATTATAAATGTCTATTATCTAACTATGAAGCGAAAAATCTAACTAACCAACTGACGCTTCGTCCATATGAATCTGTTGTTTTCTATAAAAAAGGATAAAAATAAAGGGACTTCACGATAAGTGTGCAGTCCCTTTTGTATATTGAGATATAATTATTCACATGATAGAATAAATAGGGTGATTAAGAATGAAAAGTAAATATATTAAAATATATGATGATATTTTAAATAAAATAGAAAACAATATTTATAAAATTGGGGATAGTCTGCCATCAGAAGCTGATCTGATGAAAGAGTATAAAGCATCACGTGATACCGTACGTAAATCATTAAATATGTTAGTGACAAATGGTTATATTACAAAAGCACGTGGGAAGTTAGCAACTGTAAATGATATTCATAAATTAAATTTTCCAATTGCAAAGATTACAAGCTTTTCTGAGTTGTCTAATCAGGAACATATGGATAGTAAAACAATACTAGAAGAATTCCAAGTTGTTAAAAACAATAAATATATTATGGAAAAGTTGAACCTTACTGAAGAACAAGAAGTTTGGAATGTTTTAAGAACACGTCAAATTGATGGTGAACGTGTCATTTTAGATCAAGATTATATTATGCGTGATATTGTGGACGGCTTAACAGAAGAAATCTGTACAGATTCAATTTATAAATATATTGAAGATCAATTAAACATTCAGATCGGTTATGCACAAAAAGAGATTACGGTACAAAAAGTTTCAGAACTTGATCGTAAATATTTAGATATTAAAGATGATGAGATGATCGTTGTCGTTAAGAGTTATACATATTTAGCGGATGGTCGTTTGTTCCAGTACACAATTTCTAAACATCGTGCTGATCGATTTAAGTTTGTTGAGTTTGCTGTTAGAACAAATCCCAATTCTTTACCCGCTCAATTTATGATGAAATAAATAAAAGGCTACTATTAAGTAGCCTTTATTTTATGTTAAAAGTCCACACTAAC
>JAUMTV010000156.1 GCA_030531025.1 Turicibacter sp. | reverse complement strand
TAATTAATTCCTCTTTCTTTTCATTCGATTAATCACTTTCGGTTTGTTTCACTATTTAAGATTGTCACAGTGTCATAGCCTTCACAAAGATGTCAGTTCTCTAACGATAATGATGCCGCATGACAAGTTACCTCACACCCTAATTTGTTAGAAAATTTTTTGAAACTCGATCATTCATCTTCGCGACAACCAAATGCAACTACTTTCATCTCTTCATCCCCTTTCATATGTCTTTTATTGTAACATAAAAATCAGCAAGTATATGGTATTATTTGGTAAAAGTGTTAGGTTTATAATAAAATGACGGTACTTGAATGTTTTTTTAGAGCAAAGGAAGAAGAGAGACGTTCTGGAGGTGTTTGACAGATGGAACAACGTTTAGTAGAATGAAAATAATTATCAATTCGAACGTGTATAAACGATGGGCTAACAGGTTGCTGTTATTTTATCTTAAAGGTTGAAGAGGGAGAGGGGGAAAGACTATGAACCGGCTAAGAAAAATAGTACCCAAAATATTAGGTATCGTCTATCTTCTTTCTTTATTTAGTACGCTTTTATTTATAGCTATTGAAGCGAATCACGAACATCCTGAACATACTAGCCATTGTCAAACGTGCTTTCAGCTTGGCGAGGCTCATAAACGAATTCAGTCTGTCACTACTTCAAATGAATCTCATGTATTTCACTTGAACTCGCTTTTTGCTTCTAATCAAATAGTTCCTATTTTAATGTCATATGAGCATCATGTGACCCCTGTATGTTTAAAAGTAAGAATGAACAATTGATAGCTCTTAAACATTCACAACTTAATGAATCATGACCATAGGGGGTTATCAATTGAATTTAATCCGATATATATTTATCTTATGTTTAAGTGTAATTAGTTTAGGAGGATGTGAATCGCAACGTTCTTTTAAAGAAGAATCACATCAGCTAAAAGTAGTTAGCACCATTTTTCCATCTTATGATTTAATTCGTCAAATTGCAGGCGATAAAGTGGATTTAACATTGTTACTAGCACCAGGAATCGAAAGTCACTCCTACGAACCAACGCCTAAAGATATCATTACCATTTCGCAAAGTGATATATTCATTTATGCAGGTGGAGACTCGGATACATGGGTGAATGAAATTTTAAGTTCTATTGATACGAGTGAGATGACCATTATTTCGCTTGTTGATTGTATTGAAGCACTTGAAGCTGATCACGATCATCAGGTAACTGATGATGAGAGCATTGTTGAGTTACGGCCGTTATCGGATTTTAGCGGAAGTTTCAAGCCTGTTATATCCTATGTAAAAGATGGCTCATTAAATGAGTATATGGAACAAGCCGCTAAAGAACGAGATCAATCAGCAGAAGATATAATGACGTTTTATTTAAAGAAGTATGCCACTGAATTTCAAAAACTCACGATTGATGGACAGACTCTCACTATTGAAACAAATGAGGAAACATTATCTGCTCATTATACCTCAGTAGGTTATGAGGTTAATCAGTCAGATAATCATGATCACTACTGGTTTTTATATGAAATAACAGAACCAGTGGAAGGGATGCCAACACGATTAGCATTTAATGACCATCATCACACTTCACATGATCATACGCATGAACCAAGACATTTTCATTTAAATTATGGTGATGAAAGTTTTGAGCAATTAATTCAACAAAGTAATTGGTCCCCATCTTTTTATGAGATTGAAGCAACAGCAGAAGATATTTTATCTGTTTTTATGGAAGATTATGAGTTTGAATTAGATGAACATATGTGGACGAGTCCAAAGCAAATGATGACACTTGCTCAAACGTTAACTAAAACATTAGTAACGTTAGATCAGACAAACGAAGATTGGTATGAAGCAAATGCTGCAAGCTATTTAATAAATCTTGAAACCATCGATCACGAGTTACAGGAACTTATCCAAACGGCGAAGCGACAAACGATTGTTGTAGGTGATCGTTTTCCTTTTAAATATTTAGCGCATGATTATGGATTAACTTATTATTCTGCTCTTTCAGCTTGCTCAACAGACACAGAAGTGAGCCCTGCTATGATTGCTTCTTTGATTGACTATGTGAAAGAAGAACACATTCCAGTAGTGTTTAGTATTGAGTTATCGAGTGGAAATATAGCAAAGACGATTGTTGAAGCAACAGGCGCTAAGCAATTAACCTTGCATTCAGCACATAATATATCGAAGGCAGATTTTGAAGCGGGAATTACGTACCTTGATCTGATGCAAGAAAACCTTAAAGTACTAAAGGAGGCATTGAATTAATGACTCTTTTAACAGTTAAAAATGTTTCCTTTAGATACGATCAAAAATGGATTCTTAAGCATCTTGATTTTGAAGTACAAGCAGGCGATTATCTTTGTATTATTGGTGAAAATGGAGTGGGGAAAAGTACATTAATTAAAGGATTATTACAATTAATTCGTCCATCTGAAGGTGAAATCATTTTTCATCCATCCCTAAAAAAGACGGAGATTGGTTATTTGCCACAACAGACCCCTGTTCAAAAAGATTTTCCTGCTAGTGTAGAAGAGGTCGTTTTATCTGGCTGTTTAAATCAAATGCTCTGGCGTCCATTTTATCAAAGAAAACAAAAGCAATTAGCCGATGAACAGATGAAAAGACTAGGGATTGAACAGTTAAAACATCATTCTTATCGTGAGCTCTCAGGAGGTCAGCAACAACGTGTTTTATTAGCTCGTGCACTTTGTTCAACTGAAAAAGTACTTGTATTAGATGAACCAATAGCTGGATTAGATCCAAAGGTGAGTGAAGAATTATATGGGTTATTGGCTCAAATGAATCAAGAGATGGGAATGACTATCTTAATGATTTCTCACGATGTGACCCATTGTTTGAATGACGCTACACATATTCTACATTTACAAAAAAATCAGTACTTTTATGGAACGAAAGAAGCTTATTTGAATGAACAAAAGAAACATCATATGCGAGGAGGAATCGGGAAATGATAGAAGTTTTAATGGAGATGTTCTCTTATGCCTTTTTAGTTCGTGCATTTATTGTTGGCTTACTAGTTGCATTATGTTCGTCAATGTTAGGGGTCAGTCTTGTACTTAAGCGTTACTCGATGATAGGTGATGGCTTATCGCATGTTGGATTTGGGGCTTTGGCGATTGCAACTGCGCTAAATGCTGCGCCATTAGTGGTAGCCATTCCAGTTGTAGTCGTTGCTGCCTTTTTATTGCTACGCTTAAATGAAAGTAGTTTGATTAAAGGAGATGCAGCGATTGCCTTAGTTTCTACTGGATCCCTCGCCATTGGTGTGCTAGTTGTTTCTTTAACAACAGGGATGAATGTTGATGTGTGTAACTATATGTTTGGAAGTATTTTAGCTATGAGTAAAGCAGATGTCTATTTAAGTATCACACTTTCGATTATTGTGCTGATTTTATTCATTTTCTTTTATAATAAAGTATTTGCAATTACGTTTGATGAAACGTTTGCTAAAGCAACAGGTGTAAATGTTGGTTTTTATAAAATGTTATTAGCCCTTTTAACTGCTTTAACCATTGCTCTTGGGATGCGCTTAATGGGTGCCTTACTCATTTCGAGCTTAATTATCTTCCCAGCTTTAACCGCGATGCGTCTTTGTCATTCATTTAAAAAAGTTATGATTCATGCAGCATTTATTTCTGTTTTTTGTTTCTTTTGTGGGTTAGTGATGTCTTATGTTTATGCCACACCGACAGGAGCTAGCGTGGTGGCTATTAATATCGTCATGTTTTTTATTTATTGGGTAATCGCACTGATTCAAAAAGGAGGAATGAGAGCATGAAACGATGGATTTTTAGTTTAATGTTTATTTTTTTAGCAGGATGTGGCTCATTAGCAATTGATGACAATTTTGAAGAAGGCGTAGAGATTCAAACACCTAGCACATTAGAATCGATTCCAAGTGAAGTTAAAGCTCAAGATGAGACACCGATTGAAATAACAGAGAAGATGTTTTTAACACAAATTAATGATGTTTTTTATAATTTTGAAGATTATGAAGGTCAGCTATTAAGAGTAGAAGGGATGTATGAATCTGACGTCATTGAAGGAAAAGAATATCATGTGGTCTATCGACTTGGGCCAGGATGTTGTGGGAATGATGGCTGGGGAGGATTTTTGTTAAACTATGAAGGGGAGTGGCCTGACATTAACAATTGGATTGAAGTAGAGGGAACACCACGTATTGTTAAAGAAGGATCATTAAAATGGCTTTACTTAGATGTTACAAGTTTAAAGGTTAAGGAAGAACGCGGTGCAGAAACCGTTTTTCAATAAGCAAATATATGATTTATCAAATCTATACGAAAAAACGAGTTTAGAAGTTAATGTGCTTCTAAACTCGTTTTTTTATATTATTAGTTATCTGATGGTAGGTGACGTATCTTTTAATGAAAATGAATAATTAGATGGATGTATTTTTAGGATAAAATGCTAAGTCACATGTATTGAAACTCCTCATATAATAAATTAGCTGACGACGCTGATAATAAAAGGAGAAATACTATGTTGATGTTTGAAAAGTTGAATAGAATTAATGGGTTTGATTTGAAAAATCCAGAGAATGCGCAACAAAATAGTTATGCCTGGTCAATGACTGAGCTTGGTGATTATATTTATGTTGGAACAGCAAGGAATATGTTTTCTTCAATGTCGAGTTTATACGGACAAGGAAATATTCCATCTTTTTTAATAACAGGAACTGATAATAATGCTGAAATTTGGCGTTATAAAAAAGATGGAACCCGTCCATGGCAACGTGTTTTTAAAGCTGATCCTGAGGATCAGACGTATGGAATTCGAATTATGATTACTCATCAAACACCTGATGGATGTGCCATTTACGCAGCATCAATTGGTGAGAGGGTTTATGTATTTAAAAGTGAAGACGGCGTTCATTGGACTAAATTATATACACCTGAGTTAGTAGGGACTAGCTCAAGAGCATTAGCTTCATTGAACGGAAAACTATATATTGCAACCTTAGACGAAGGAATAGGAGGACAGACACCTTATTTATACTCAAGTGTTGATCCAGAGTATGAGGAATTTGAGCCTGTCATTGATATCAAAAGTCCTTACTTCAGAGCAAGTCAAAACCCAATGGGAGGAATTGATAGCTTACAAGTTTTTAATAATCGATTATATGTTGGGATAGAAACAGATAATGGTGCTGAAGTCTGGCGATCAAATAGTAAAAATCCTAAAACAAATGACTGGACTTTAGTTGCAGATAAAGGATTTGGTGATCAAGCAAATCGAAATATTATGTCAAGTGGGGTGTTTAAAGATCATCTTTATCTGGCTGTGACTAAAGAGTTACCGTTATCGTTATTTGCACCATTAGGGTTTGATTTAATCCGAATTGATGAAGACGATCAATGGGAAGTTGTTGTCGGTGGACGTCCATTAATTCCTACTAATCCTAAAACAGGAATACGAAATAAAAGCTTATCTGGATTTAATTCAGGTTTTAATAATTTCTTTAATGTGTATGGATGGCAAATTCAAGAGTTTGATGATCAGTTAATTATTACAACATATGATGGTTCAATTAACTTAAAAACGATTTATAACACCTATCGTAGTAATGAAGCTAATTTGATCGAGAGAATTGGCATTGAAAATTATTCTAATATTATGAATTCTTATAAAAAAATGTTATGTTTACTTTCAAAATATAGATATCCTAAAGGATTTGATATTTATACATCAAGCGACGGTTGTCATTTTAAACCGATTGTTTTAAATGGGTTAAATGATCCTTGCAATTATGGGGGACGAACTTTACATGTAAGTTGTGAAAATGATCTCTATCTTGGAACAGCAAATCCATACTGTGGTTGTTCAGTTTTCAGAGCTAATTTTATTCATTGCACCTCATATCCTCAAAATTGCAACTATCAGGCATACTTTAATAACCTAAATCAAATGAACAAAGAATTACAAAAAGTGTATCCAGTCCTAATCGAATCACTTGAAAATATGCTTACCATTCAAAGCAATATGAATAGTCAAAGTAGAGAAACAAATGAATAGCTAGCTTGCTTAAGTATATAAGTCCAGATAAGTTTTTCATATCGGAAAACTTTTAAGCCCTACTAATG
>JAUMTV010000155.1 GCA_030531025.1 Turicibacter sp. | reverse complement strand
ACTCTTTCTGTCAAACACTTTTTAAACTTTTTTCGAAACTTTTTTTGTTTCTTTTTCGCTCTTGATGACTTCTTTATATTAACATTTTTGTCGAAGAATGTCAAACACTTTTTATGAAGTTTTTCGACATTTTCTTTTGTCGTTCGTAACGACTTATTTATAATATCATTCGCATCTAAAATCGTCAATAGTTATTTTAAATTTTTTTAGTAATTAATAAAATATAAAAAAAGGGGAAATGCATCCCCTTTCTATTCTTCTTCATTAATATAAGCTAATAATTTTTCAGCTGCTTTTCTTGGACCACTATGTTCTTGTCCTTCAATAGCTAATCGAGTACGTAGTTGTCCCACTTTAATCTTCTTTTTAAATAATGTTTCAAAATATTTATCAATTAATGGATCTGTTTGCTCTTTTAATTGAACAGGTCCAAATGGGTTAGCAAAATATGATTCTACTAGTCCAGTTTCTGTTGTTGTTCCTTTCGCCTTACGTGCTCCACGCACAAAGACTTCTTTTGCCTCATCAACATTATTAAAGAATTCAAACTCATCTCCGTCTCCTTCGTAGTTGTTAGCATATAAGAACATATCAACTGGACGACCTGTTGTAATTTCTTTATATGTTGCAACTGGGATGACAATACGCGCATTTGTTTTATCTGGATTCATGAAGATACTGCGATCGATTGTACGGTATGCGTAACCTGTATCTAAGTCATCTAAACGAACAAAGGCTCCAATTTCCGTACCATATGCACGAATTTCTCCTTTTTCCAATGCTAATGTTCCCATATCATCAAAGATTGTTTTCATATCTTTAATTTCATCTTCTGCAATCATACGCACAGCTTCTAAAGTTTCTGATTTACCTGCACCACTATCTCCGATGATAACAATATTGCTTTGTTTTCCATTTTTTAATGTTAATTCAATCATTGCTCCATGTAATGGGAGTTTTTTCTCATTAATCATTTTCACATTATATAATGTTAAGATCATTTTTTTCATGTATCCAAAGTAATCATGATCCTCACTATATGATGCGTATCCAATCATAATATCATTTGCTTTATCTTGATAGAAGACTGCACGATCCTCTTTATCCTTATTACCATAAACATAAATTAAATCTGGTTTGCGATTTTTACATTCATCTAAATCAGCTAATTCAAATAAGTTACACATTGTCACACCTTGTGCCATGAAGTCACGGTGGAAATAGACATATGCCAGTGCTGTTCCTACTTTTGCAGGATAAACAAACCAGTTATTTGGATCTAAATATAAGCCATCTAATGGATTCTCAAATACTTCTTCAAAGATTCCATCTCGTTTTGTTCGTTTTGGATAAGTAATAAATGGTGGCATTAATACGATTGATTCAATGAAAGCTGGGTAACGTAATCCCATATATTGCATTGGAATATCCCATTGAATTTCATTTAAAACCAGACCCGCATTAGCTCCTACAATTAATTGACGATATACATTTTGATGATGTCCTAATAATCTTTCTTCAATTGTACGATATACCTTTAACACTAAGTTAGTAAATGAATTATTAGCTTCAATAAATTTAATCTTTTGAATCCCTGTTCCTTCTTCACTATTATAAATGACACTATAACGTTCTAACCGACGCCAATAGTCATAAAGTTCTTCGATAAATTCGATTAATGTATCTTTATGTTGTAATAAAACAATGAATGCACGATTCATTTGCATAACTTCATCAAGTTCTAATACTAATAATAGTTTAAATAATGAAATTAATTCAGAAGCAATTTGTGCTTCCCCACATACATAAACTAATTGTTCATAAATTGGCGATTCTTTTTTCTTTAATGTTTTTAAGAAACGTGTTAAAACTCGTTCGAATCCTTGACTATTTAATAATTCATCTTCTGTATTACAATAATGTGCAGAAAAGTTAATAACGGCTGTATTACGTTCTAATTCAAATTGTGGCTTCATTATGTTGTCCCCCTTGTCTTTAATTTACTTTTTACACTCAGGAATAACTTCCTGGATGTATTCAATTAGTAAATCAATTTCCCTTTTTGTAATTTCTCCAATAATCCCAACACGTAGCATCTTTCCGGCATAATGACTCATACCACCCGCTACTGTGAAATTATATCGTTCATCAATTAATGCAGTTAATTTACTTCCATCAATGTCTTCTGGAACAATGACTGGAACTAAGACATTTCCACGAATTGATTCATCTTCAATAAATAAAGTAAATCCTAAATCTTTAAATTTTTCCTCAGCATATTTACGAATTGATTGTTTATTTTCAATAATCTGAACTAAGCCTTTATTCAATAATTGTCTTAATGCTGCTTGTAAAGCAACAACAATTGAAATAGCTGGTGTAAATGGTTGTTCAGATTTATTATAAAAATAATGAAAATATTTACGGTAATCCCAATAGTATTTTGGAATATTTGAGTGTTCTAACGCTTTTTTTGCTTTATCACTTAAAGCAACGAAGCTGAGTCCTGGTGGTAATAAGAATCCTTTTTGGCTACTAGCAACAGCACAATCGACTCCCCAGTCATCTAAATGAAATTCTTGGACGACCATTCCACTAATGCAGTCAGCAATTAATAAGCGATCTGTATTTTTTGTTAAATTTCCTAATTGCTCTAAATTGTTGACTACCCCAGTTGCTGTTTCATGATAAGTTACAAAAATCCCTTTAATTGATGAATGTTTTTCTAACATATCTTCAATATCTTTAATGTTATAAGTTTTTCCCCACTCATAACGTAATTCATGAACCTGTAATCCATAAACTTTACAGATTTCAATAAATCTTTCCCCAAACCAACCTGTATTAATAACTAAAACTTCATCGTTAGTCGAGAATAAATTAACAACAGTTGACTCCATTGAGCCAGTTCCTGATGATGTTAAAACAAGCACATCATTTTTAGTATCAAAGACAATCTTTAAATCTTCATTAATTTCTTTTAACAGTTTATGATAATCTGCCATTCTGTGATGAATTAAATCTTTCCCAAGTACATTTCTAATTTCTTCAGGTACATTTGTAGGACCAGGTGTAAATAAAATCTTACTCATTTGTTTCACCCACTTCTTAAAAAATAATGGTACACATATATAACATACCTATTTTTACCTAATTTGTCATTATTTATATTAAATTTTTTATAAACATAAAGGGAGATATATAGCTATCTCCCTTTATCGTCTCTTTAAATACTCACGGCCTTCTTAGCAATATCAGTTCGATAGAATAAATCATCACACTCAATCTTTTGAATTTCTTTATATACTTTTTGACGTGCGTCTTCTAATGTATCCCCACTTCCAACTACAAATAAGACGCGTCCACCATTTAAAGTCAACTTACCATCTACTAATTTTGTTCCCATGTGGCAGACATCTACACCTTCTAATGTATCTAGTCCATTAATGACAGTTCCTTTAAAATATGAACCTGGATACCCTTTAGCAGCTAAAACGACACCAACTGTTGCTTGATCTGACCAAACACACTCAATATCTTTTCCATCTAATAAAGATAACATAATATCTGTTAACTCTGTTTCAAGACGTGGTAATAATACTTCTGTTTCAGGATCTCCAAAACGTGCATTAAACTCAATTACTTTAATTCCATTTGCTGTTTTCATTAATCCAGCATATAAAATTCCTGTAAATGGGATTCCTTCTTTGATCATTGCTTTTGTCATTGGTTCAATAACCATTTGAATCGCTTCTTCATAATCTGTATCTAAGATTAATGGGTGCGGGCTATGATTTCCCATTCCCCCTGTATTTAGACCTTCATCATTATCATAAGCACGTTTATAATCACGTGCAATTGGCATTGCTTTATATATTTCATTTGATACAAACGCCATTAATGAGAATTCTTCACCTACTAAAAATTCTTCAATGACTACTTTTGAAGAAGCATCATCGAACTTACGATCTAACAGCATTTCTTTTACTGTTTGATTAGCCTCTTCTAATGTTTGACAAATAACAACACCTTTTCCAGCTGCTAACCCATCAGCTTTAATAACAATTGGCATTGATTGAGTTTTTAAATAATCTAATGCTGGTTGTAATTCAGTGAATTCACCATATGCTGCTGTTGGGATATCGTATTTTGACATCATATACTTCGCAAATGCCTTACTACCTTCAATTAATGCTGCTTCTTTTGTTGGTCCAAAAACACATAATCCTAATTCATTGAATTCATTAACAACCCCAGCCATTAATGCCATTTCAGGTCCTACAATCGTTAAATCAATCTGATTTTCTTTAGCAAAGCTAACTAATGCCTTCACATCAGTTTCTTCAATAGGTACTAATGTAGCTTCAACCATTCCATCATTTCCTGGTGCACAAAAAATTTGAGTTACTTTCGTATCACGAGCTAATTTTTTTACAACTGCATGTTCACGTCCACCGCGTCCAATAACTAAAACTTTCATTTCTTTCTCCTCTATTTCCACATCAATTAGTGTTTAAAGTGACGAATTTTTGTAAAGACCATCGCAATTCCATGTTTATTACATGCATCGATTGAATCTTGATCTTTAATTGATCCACCTGGTTGAATAATTGCTTTAACCCCATATTTTGCTGCTAATTCAACTGTATCTGGCATTGGGAAGAACGCATCTGATGCTAAGTAAGCACCGTCAGCTAATGCCCCTGCTTGCTCTAATGCAATTTTAGCTGATCCAACACGATTCATTTGTCCAGCTCCAACACCGATAGTCATATCATTTTTAACTAAAGTAATGGCATTTGATTTAACGTGTTTACAAACTTGGAATCCGAATAATAATTGTTTTAAGTCTTCTCCCGTTGGTTTTGCTTCTGTGACACATTCTAAATCTTCTTTGTTCACTTGAAGTGTGTCTAATTCTTGAACTAATAATCCACCTTTCACTGACACTAATTTTTGTCCCGGTTGTAGACGTTCAGTCATATCTGTTGTTAATAAACGAATATTTTTCTTTTGTTTTAAAATGTCTAATGCATCTTGTGTGAAGCTTGGTGCAACAACAATTTCCAAGAAGATTTTATGTAATTCTTCAGCTAACTCTTTTGAAACTTCACGATTTAAAGCAACAATTCCTCCAAAAATTGATGTTGAATCTGCTTCATAGGCTTTTGTGTAAGCTTCTTCAATTGTTGAACCTAATCCAACTCCACATGGATTCATATGCTTAACTGCAACTGCTGCTGCCCCTTCAAATTCAGATAAGATTTCTAATGCCGCATTAGTATCAGCGATATTATTGTATGATAACTCTTTTCCATGTAATTGTTCGCTTGCTACAACACTGTAAGATGGTTTGTGTAAAGTTTGATAGAATGCTGCTTTTTGATGTGGATTTTCTCCATAACGTAATGTTTGTTTTAAGTCATAAGTTACAGTTAACTTTTCTGGAACTTCTACTTCATTAATTTCATTGAAATAGTTGGCAATCATCGCATCGTATGCGGCTGTATGGTTGAACACTTTTCCAGCTAACATTTGACGTGTTTTTAAGGTTGTATTTCCGTGCTCATGAATTTCAGAAATGATTAAGTCATAATCATTCGCATCAACAACTACTGTGACATCATTAAAATTTTTCGCTGCTGAACGTAACATCGATGGTCCACCGATATCGATGTTTTCGATTTTATCTTCATGAGTTGCTTCAGGATTTTGAATCGTTTTAGCAAATGGATATAAGTTTACACAAACTAAATCAATATATTCAATATTATTTTGTGCAACTTGTTCTTGGTGATGAATATCATCACGTTTAGCTAATAGACCACCATGTACCATTGGATGTAATGTCTTAACTCGTCCTTCTAAAATTTCTGAAAAACCAGTTACTTCATCGATAGCAATAACATTCATTCCCGCTTCTTCTAATGTTTTTTTAGTTCCTCCAGTTGAGATAATGTCATATCCTAACTCAACTAAATTTTGAACAAATGATACTAAATTCGTCTTGTCTGATACACTAACTAATGCACGTTTCATCTCTCATACTCCTCCTAAGCTTGTAAAAGTTGTGTTATAACTTGCGGATATAACTTATGCTCTAACGCATGAATACTCGCTTCAACTTCTTCTCTTGTCTCATTTCCTGTTCGTTTAAAACAAGCTTGATCGATAATTTTCCCTGTATCAATGCCTGCATCAACATA
>JAUMTV010000154.1 GCA_030531025.1 Turicibacter sp. | reverse complement strand
CTGCTAACGCAGGGTAGGGGACCCATTTGTAGATAGTGACTTCTGATACCCCATATTCACGACTAAGCTCAAAGACTTTGCGTCCAGTTTTATAAAGTTCAACAATCATTGATTTAAATTCAATATTATATTTCTTCATACAGACACATCCTTTTATTAAGTCTATTGTAACGACTTAACTTAAATGTGTCCATAAAACTATACTAGCACCAATTCTTAGATTCCTAAATTAAATTCAAAAAATTTGCCAAGATAATTACACTTCTTTATAAGTTTCTAATAATCTAATATAATGATTAGCTTCTCTCAGCACATGGTCTGCAAGAAGTGGTAGTATTATAGATTTTATTTTACAACTATCAATTCCTTGCGTTCCTGCTTCTTTAAAAATCTTAAATTGAACAGTTTGATTTAAAGTTTTATTTAAAACACTATTCATAGTCATATTTGTCATAGTCTGAGCCTCTTTAATTAAATCCTTAAATAAATCTGCGAATTCATCTGCAGTATCAATTAAATTCTCTTCGGAAGGATCAAGTAATCCCTTTATAAATAGTGCATGTTCCATCATAATTTGATTCCAGAATAGCTCAGTCTCTCTAACATCCTTAGATTCAATATCAATTCTATTTTGAAGATCATTGATTAACGAAAGATATAATTCTGCTTCACGAAGTATATGTTCAATAAGTAATGGATAATTAAGTGTAAATAAATTGCATGATAAAACCCCATCTAATATTCTCTTCTTAAAATTAATAAGTCCACTAACAAGTATTTTTGCATTCATATTAAGTTGATTTACATAGCTTACTAAATTAGAGCTAACCGGAGGATTCTTTCCACTGTATAGCCCTGATTCTATATTAGTTATACTACTGTTTATCTCTATACCAGTGAACATTTGAGTCTTTACTTCTGTTCCGAATGTGAAATCAGTTATAAGTTCTCCAGAGTTTAAAACATTAGATCTTATTATTCCATTACTAACACTCACTGTATATGCTAATAATTTTTCAAATTCACGTTTATACTGTTCTGCTTCATTAGCAAGCCCTGAGTCTTGAGGCGTGAATCCAGCTTCCAAAAAAAGTGAGTGTTCCTTCATTATTCTTAAAAAATATAAGTGTAGTTCGAGTGATAAAATAACATATCTTTGATCGTTCATCATACTCCCCCTAAAAGTAATTTCTCTACAATTCTATGTATTAAAATATTCATTAATGATAAAAGCAGTATAAGATTTTCTAGTATTCTAATTATAAATTAGGCAGCTTAAGATATGTGATGATAAACTTATCGAACCCATTCAAAACTAAATCAATATTTAACCTAAATTATTCACCATAAAAATGTAAAAAGCGTTGAGTCCTTAGTGGAATCAACGCTTTTTCTCTATTTTTTATTTCACCTTTTAAGTGAAGCATTTTGCTATGAAAATAATCTCTCATTTGATATCGTTTTAATCGCCAAACCAAAACTAAGGAGAGATTACTTTTTTATGATACATCAAGAACAACTTCGTTTCAATAAAAAGATTAAATTTAATTTCAAAGGTGGGGATTTAACGTCAGATGCAGGACTGTTGTTAATCCAAGAATTTATGCATCACTTAGCTCCTTATAAATAATCTTTTTCTTTTAATGATGTAAATGTTCCATACCCTACCAATGGAGGATTGTTCGCTTTGCTCACTGCCAGGGAGCCCATCTCCTATAATGAGATGATCTAACAACTTGATACCTAATAATTCACCTGCTTCATATAATCGGTTAGTTAATTGAATATCTTGTTGTGAGGGGGTTGTTTCTCCCGATGGATGATTATGAAATGCTATGATACTAGCTGCATTAGATAGAATTGCTGTTTTAAAGACTTCTCTTGGATGTACAATTGCTTTATTTAATGAGCCTACTGCTACGACTGAAATATCAGTAGGTTCATTCTTCGTATTCAAACAAGCAATGATAAATTGCTCACGATCTAATCCTTCAATTTTCTCTTTAATCATTTCATATGTATCATTCGATGACAAGATTTGACGTGCAAGATATTGGAAGCTAGACTCCTTTACTATTTTAATGAATTCGATATTAATACGCTTTGTGATATTCTACATGTACATTACCTCTTGATTGACTATTCAGAGAAATAATTAGACTTAATAATAAGGATAATATGGATAGTAGTAAGGATATGGTCGGAAAAAGAATGGATAAGCTAGTAATGATAAGGCTGCTATACTAGCAAAAGGAAACCCCCTTGGTCCAAAACGTCGGAATCTTCCTCCTCCACCTCCTGGTCTAGGTCCACCACCTGGAGGTCGCCCAAAGCGGCTCTCATCTTCCATCACATCTTCACCCACTAACACAATCACTTGATCATCGTCAACACGTCCAATAATTCCATCGACAGTACTTCCATCTTTCAAAGTTAAAACAACATGATAATATAATAAGCGATTGCACTTATCCTGCCATTGCTTAGAATCTTCATGACAGCTATTCTCTTCTAAATTCATATCTTATCCTACTCCTTTCTAGTAACATATTATTCAAATGGATATAAAAGGGTATTTATTCCTAACTAATCTTTTTAATTTAAATAAATCGCATAAAAGCTAATGCCTTCATCTATTAAATAAATTAGAAAAAACATTACCTAAGAATATAAGTTGCTACTGAATCCTTAGATAATGTTCCTTTTAACTTTATTTTTTAATTAATCCTTCATCAAAAGAAAGTTCTTTAATTTAAAACTAAAACTCGAATCTAAATAGAAACAGATGAATAACATCCATTATCTATGTCCGAATTAAAATTATTAAACGACCTTCATACAGTCACGTGATATCAAATTAAACTAAAGGGGCATCGATTTGAGTTGTAAATAAGAATTCATGACGGTGCCCATCATTACATGTTGTCTGCCCACATACCGCATGAACATGTTTATTCGTTCCTGGAATACGAATTGCTGGTCCTGTAACAACGCGTATTTGATGAAAGTGATCAAGAAAATCTACATTATCATTAATTCGATGAACATGATTTCGTCCACCATTAATTGGAATAGCTTCACCAGTGACACCAGCTGCACGATGGTTATGTCGATCATTTCCTTGTTCTGCCAATTTAACACTTTCTGAATATTCATGGACATGTGTTTGTTCATTATAGTCATTATAGTCATCATAATCACAATTTCTTCGACAATTATTATATTGATTATTCATTTTATTATCGCTCCCTTAAGTAATAAATCAGGAAACTTTTATAAAAGGTTTCCTATATATCATATACACTGTGGCAAAAAAAGTGCTTCAATCGAATAATAGGCCTAAAAAATAGTAGCATTTAATAAAATGCTACTATTTTTCCCCATGGTAGGGCCATAAGAAATTGGATACGATTGTTTCAAATCGCAATCAAAGTAAAGGTTGTTTAGAGATTTTTGTTAAACGTCAAACACACTTTTATATGACCATTAAAATAAAAAATCGCTCAGCATCAGAAATATATCGAGCGATTAGTGATTTATATGAACACTTTCCAAAAGATACCTCTAAAACCTATAACGTTGATCAAGGAAACGAGTTTGCCTGTTATTCTAAAATAGAGGCTGATTTAGAGGTCCCAGTTTACTTTGCAGATGCTTATTCATCTTGGCAAAGAGAAAGTAATGAAAATGCCAAGGTTCTTCTTCGAGAATTTTTTCCGAAGAAAACAGACTTAGCACAAGTGAATCATAATGAGGTAAATGAGGCCATCTCTCTCATTAATCATCGACGACGAAAATGTTTAGGTTGGAAAACTTCATTCGAACTATTTCATGAGAAAGTGTCGCATTTGTATTGATAATTCATCATTATTAATGGTTTCAAGGAGTTTCATAAAGTAGTCCATTTTTATCATAGTCTACTTTAAAAATTAATCCACCTAATATTGCCCTAATTTCCCATCAATCTTAGCTCTTCTTAAAATTAAGATAAAAACAGCATATCCAATCGCTATATATATATATTAAACATACAGATATGCATATTAGTAGTGGATTATCAACACTAAACTAAACAACTTTTTTAAGGTTGTTTTTCCGATAATCAACTGGAGATAGATATCCTAGCGAAGAATGGATTCTATGATTGTTGTACCCATTCCCTAGCAATTGAGGATGGTGCTTCGCACTGCCAGGGGACCCATTAACATAATCGGCAAATTCAAAGCCTAACTGTTCTTGTGTTTCAAATATTTGATTGTTTACAAATTCCGTTTTAATTACTTTATAAGTAGCCTCGGCTACAGCGTTGTCATAAGGACACATTCCTCACTAGTGGTGGAAATAAAGCGTGCGAGGGCTCCCTGTCATACTTAAAGAACGTTCAATGTTGAATGCATCTAAAATCTCATCGATCACTTGATTCTTGAATTCATTCCCTACCAGCGGAGGAAACATTTACTTCGTAAATGGCAGGTGACCCATTCCCTCGATCGGTATGAAATATTTTAATCTGATTTAGGTTAGTTTAGACCGTGCTGAAAGCCTTCTTAACTAATGCTGCATCCTTATTTGGGCCTGAGCTATAACCGATAATTTCACGATTAAACAGGTCCACAAGAACACAGAGATAGTGCCAGTGATTGCCGACTCTGACGTAAGTCAAATCACTTACGTCAACGTTTAAATGCGGCTGTTTATCAAACTGACGATCCACGATATTTTCAATCTTATCTTCGTTACATTTAGCTGCATGTAGCTTAAATTGAGCGACAGTATAATTTGATACCAGGCCAACTTGTGCCATGATACGACCAATGCGACGGCGTGAGACTTGTTGCCCCATTTTGTTTAATTCTTGCTTAATTTTTCTTGTCTACTGCTCATCAAAGGAGGATACCTTTCCTTCGGAAAGGATGGGGACCCTACTTATCAAGTAAAGAACATGAGATATCATATTCACGACTAATATCACATTTGCGTTTACCATTTAAATAAAGTTGAACTCATTCCCTAGCAACGGAGGATAGTTCGCATAGCTCACTGCTAGGTGACCCATTGATTTTTAAATTCATCAGTATAAGTACGGCGGGGTCTACGAGTTTTAGTTTGGGTCATGTTAAAGCTCTTTTTGATTGACATTATTTATAATTTTACATGACCTTAAAAAAGCTGTCTAATTCATTGTAACCTATCAAAAAAATGATTTTTAAACACCCCTACTTAATATTATTACCTATTTCTTATATTCCAGAGATTATAATATTAAGTACGACATATTCCCCTATAATTTGTAAGAAAAAGACCAAATAAAAAAACATTATCTACGTTCAGATTAAATCAGATTTGAGATAATGTTTTTTATTTTATTTAGTGAATACTTAAACTTATTCCATTTAATAATATCCTTTTTCACATAATAATTCGTAGCAATCATTGACCTGCTCATCAGTGAATAATTCAGCATATTCAGCTTTAACAATCGTCGCCTCCATCGTTAGTTCAACATGTCCCGCTTCTGCTAACTTATTAAAACAATCTGATGTTCTGCGTTTTCTTAAAATTTCTTGTGCTGTTCTAACGATTCCAAATCGTTCGATTGTTTGGACAAATCTAGTCATTTTACAACCATACTCTTTTTCTGCTATTTCACAGTTTTTAATTACTTCTTCTTGTAACTTTTTCTCTAATGCTGTCATTTTTACACTCCATGATTCAGTATTTTTCATTTTATTTTACTATTGTTAGTTTAACACAAAAGTTATCTTAATAGTCCTATCAAAACTTATTTAAAAAGAAATGATCTTCTTTACTCTACATTCTTCATAAAATAACTATCTATCTTACAACTAGCACTATTACCTTAAATTTAATCATTCAATATATTCTAGATAAAGTATTGTTTTACAATCCCCTTTCCATCCTTTACTATAATCTCTCCCATGGATCCATTAACAAATGTAATCTGTGGTGGTACGTGACCACAATCAATATCATATACAATTGGTATGTTTAGTTCATTAGCCAAGTCATGATATACATCTTCAATACTATAGTTATCTACTATTTGGTTAGCAGAACTTCGTCCAAATAAAATTCCTGAACAATTGTCAAACCAACCAGCTAGTTTCATTTGAACGAGAGATCGACGTAAATCCGTTGTTGTTAACTCACAATTTTCTAAATACCAAACCACTGGTTCTCCATCCGTATGCTTTTCTCTGAACTCTGC
>JAUMTV010000153.1 GCA_030531025.1 Turicibacter sp. | reverse complement strand
AAAATCTTTAGACTATTGCGATTAAAGATTGTTAATGTAATCAATCCATTTTATAAATATCTAAAAAAATAATTTTGAAAGATTATTTTTTTATTCAATCGATTAAGTGCTTAGCTCATGCAATGAGGCATGAACGAGTAACCAAGTGAAGTCACTTTACTAGAAATAGCCAGAAATTATTGCATATGATATAATATAATAAGTTGAGATTTATTATCAGTATAAAGGGGACAGAGAAATGGATTTATCGGCATTAAAAAAAGGTGAGACAGCGTTGATTTTAGATTTTAAAGATTTGTCAGAGAGCTTTAGCCGACGACTTTATGATGTTGGGATTTCGATTGGTTCTGAAGTGACGATGCTGAATATCTTGAACTTTGGTCAATTATTTTATATTTCTATTGATGATGTAGATTTTTGTATTCGAAAACAAGATGCTAAAAAAATTACCGTAGAGAAGTTATAAGGAAATGGGGATGAGTCGCTTGCGTTTTATGCTAATTGGAAATCCTAATGTAGGAAAAACAACACTTTTTAATAACTTAACAGGATCAAATGCTCATGTCGGAAACTGGAGTGGGATTACTGTTGATAAATTAGTTGGAGTTATTAAAAAAACAAATGATGAGTTAATTGATTTACCAGGAACTTATAGTGTCACTCCGAGTAGCGAAGATGAGGGAGTGGTAACATACGCCCTTTTAAATGAATCATATGACGGCCTTTTAAATATTGTGGATGCAACTCATTTAAAGCGTAATCTTCATTTGACGATTCAGCTATTAGAGGCTAATGTTCCAATGATTGTTGCAATGAATATGATTGATGCCCTTTCCAAAAAAGGATTTAAATTGAAGGTTGATCAGCTACAGCAGATGCTTGGGGTAGAGGTTGCTTTAATTTCAGCGCGTAAAAATGAAGGAATTAATGAGTTAATTAGCCAACTACCGAGTTTGACTATGAAAAAACCATTTAGCTTATATTATGGCATTGAAATTGAAACAGCGATTTCACAAATAAAATCTCTTTTAAAAGGAGTGCCTGAAACGCTAGATTCACGTTGGATTGCTATTCAAGCTTTAGAAGGAAACGAAGGAATTTATCAGTCGCTGAAGCTCGCTAATGAAGCGCAAATTCGAGATATTGTCAGAAAAACTGAGAAGAAGATTATCGATCAAAAAATTGCCCTATCTTTAAAAGGAGCTATTTTTAATAAAAGACGTGAATTTATTCATAAAATTTATCGATCTTGTGTTGAGGTCATTCCGGGGGTGACGGTAGAAACAAAACCAAAGTTAACACAAACTGATCGTTACTTAACGCATCCGGTCATTGGAGCTTTCATCTTTTTAATTATTATGTTTTTGATTTATTTAATTACGTTTGATCTAGTTGGAAATCCAATTTCAGATGGATTTAGTGCTGTCTTAGATGACTGGATTACTCCATGGCTTTCTAATCTTGTAGTGAGTTTGGGTGCTAATCCTGATGGCTTTATTTATGGTGCTTTAATAGACGGTTTAGTCGCAGGGGTTGGGGGTGTCCTTGTCTTCTTACCTCAAATTTTAATTTTATTTTTCTGTTTATCATTAATGGAAGCAACAGGGTATATGGCTCGTGTAGCAATTGTGATGGATTATATTTTTTCACGATTTGGATTAAATGGTAAAGCGATTGTCCCTCTTGTGACAGGGTTTGGATGTAACGTACCAGCTATCATGGCCACACGTACGATTCCTGATCGCCAAGAGCGAATTAAGACAATGATGGTTGTTCCATTTATGTCATGTTCCGCACGATTGCCGGTTTATGTTTTATTTGTGGGGATGTTTTTTAGCCAATATCAATCACTCGTTATTATGGGGTTATATTTACTAGGGATTATAGTCGCCTTATTAAGTGCTAAATTACTTTCGGTATCAGTTTTTAAAAAGACAGAAGATAACTTTATTTTAGAAGTTCCGCCTTATCGCTTACCACAAGTTAAAAACTTATTAAGTCAAACATTTGATCGTGGAAGTGATTTTATTCATACAGCTGGAAAATTTATTGTGCTAGGTTCAGTGATTTTATGGATCTTACAAGAAATGGGGCCAGCTGGACTACATGTCGCAAGTGATGAAAGTTACTTAGCAATGCTTGGTGGAGTATTAGCTCCTTTATTTATTCCTTTAGGGTTTGGAACATGGCAGGCAGCTAGTAGTTTAGTCGTTGGCTTTTTAGCAAAAGAGTTAGTAGCCTCATCCATGCTTATTATTTGTGGGGCAGAAGCGGGAATTTTAACATTATTTACGCCCTTGCAGGCATTTAGTTTCTTAGTGTTTTCATTATTATATATCCCATGTTTATCAACTGTTGGGGTGATGTATCAAGAAACAAAATCAGTAAAAACAACAATATTAATGGTCGTATTTGGTTTAGTCGTTGCTTATATTGTTAGCTTTGTGGCATATCAATTAGGATTAATCATCATTTAATCGTAAAATAAAAAAATCACAACGCATGATGGCGTTGTGATTTTTTTATAAGCTTGTAAAAAGGACTAATAGTGTTGAAATTAAGTTTTGAATCGCATGAACCCCAATCGAGAACCAAATATTTTGATGACGATAATAAACATACCCTAAAGCAATTCCCATGGCCATATATTGAATAAGATAAATGAAGTCACCTGCACTAACAACATGAATCATCCCAAATAAGAAACTACTAAGTAAAATACCGACCCATGGATATCTCATGAGACCACGCATAATAGTCAATCGAAAGACAACTTCTTCTGCAAGTGGGGCACAAAGCACTGTCATACCAGCCATTAAAAAAGGATGGACATCCATTAGATTTGTAATGAGTTGTTGATTAACTGATGTGTCTGTTGATTGTGTTAATAGGATAACAATCATCCCAGAGACGTATGATGCGGCAAATAATAGACACCATCCTATTAAAATCCCTTTGATATACGTTGCAGACGAGGAAATGTTTTTAAACTGCTCCTTAAGTTCGCGTCCAAAGAAAAGCAAAGAAACAGCGACTAAAACAAGGTAAGAAATTAAATTAGCATAAACTTGAATATCTGCGTCACTTGTACAAAAAATTGATAATGCATAGACTGAGATCATTGGTAATAAGAACATGACAAAAACATAAGTGAAAATCAATAACGTTGATTTTGCTTGACGTAAATTCATTTGACACCTCCTATATGAATAATGGTAATTATGATTTATTATAGCACATCACTTTATAAAAAGGAATGTTCCATCATCTCCTTCATGACGGATAATTGTATGATATGAGACGACAGAATTTAGCCTTATTGTTTATAAATCGCATCTGTGTAAAGTTTGACAAACATCAGTAAAATTCCTTCTCTTAAAACGTTGATTTTGTCCATGACTAGGCTTAAGAGATTAAAAACTGACGAATTTTTTTGCAAAATTCGAGAAGATGATAAAAAAGTACGGTTTCTAATAATAAGTTATTTAGCTTCTAAATAATATGATGGAATAGAGGATGAAACTTGAATCATTTGGATGCACTAAAAATTAAAGAAACATGATATTCTGATGGACAATATACTTGTCCTTTTTGCGATGGAACACATATCGTTAAAAATGGAACTAAAAAAGGGATTCAACGTTACCTATGCCGCCATTGTCGTAAATCTTTTAGTGACCAAACAGCTACCCCATCTTGTCATTCTAAAAAATCACCAAAGTTATGTCTTCAATATCTTAAATGTATGTTATCGGGGGATACCATTCGTAAATGTACTGAGGAGTGCAATTTGAACATTGCTACCTCCTTTTTCTGGCGACATAAAATCTTAGATGTCTTAGCCACAGCAGTAAGCGTTGGGGATTTAGAAGGTCTTATTGAAGCGGATGAAACATTCTTTAGATAAAATCGTAAAGGAAATTTCACCAAGGTAAGAAGTTACAAAAAAGGTGTTCACACTTCAATAGGGCGAACCACTAAAAAGCAAACAAAAAGAAGCGAGGTTTATCTCGTGACCAAGTAGCTGGTGGGACGGCTTTAGACCGTTTAGGTAATCTTAAAATGGGATTAATTTGTACGGGATGATTACAATATCCTGCTCTTAGACGATTCTATGAAGGGTATATTTCAGCGAACTCAATTTTGTGTACAGATAGTGCTCATGGGTATGCCACTCTATCAGAAGAGTTACACCTCAATCATGTCAAAATTCAGGAAAACGCAAAAAGCATATTTACCATATCCAACACATTAATTCTCTTCATAGTCGTTTAAAATCATTTATGACGCATTTTAATGGAGTTGCAACGAAGTACCTACAGAACTATTTGTATTGGTTCAAATTCATTGAGTTGTTTAAATCCGAACGTGAATCCATTAAGATAGAAAAAGCCTATGTGTTGTCACAAGCTAATTATACGGCGTGCTCAGTTGGTACTATTCGTACTCGAACAGCCGCATTTGTTTAAAATAGGAAAAAATTGTATAGATGATAAGGTTCGTATATAATGATAATAGATTTTATAATAGGGAGAGATTTCAAATGAAAACAAAGCAATTCTTTTGGAAATTTTTAACCGTAACGATAGGCTTATTATTTATTTGGATTGTTTTATTTGGGGTTGATTATTGGAGAGTTGTAAAAAAATTCGAAAAACCGTTCTTCTCATTTAAAACAGAGACACAAGATGATGGCGGATCTGGTTTTTATTATGGCTTAGGGTATACTTATCACATTAAGGGGAATTTTATGTCGCTGGATGAATTTCCAGGCGTAACGCAGTATCAATTGTTTTTATTTGATCGTGAGATTAGTTCAGGGCTTCGAGATTAAAAAAAGCTCATAAATAGAATCTTTATTATATATAAGTCCAGATAAGTTTTTCATATCGGAAAACTTTTAAGCCCTACTAATGGAGGAAACATGCTACGCATGGTAGGTGACCCCTGGACGATAGTCTGTCTTAGTATTAAAGCGGCTTTACACCCAAGCCTGTTATAAAATTGTAAAATACTTTTCTGTCTCTATATAGGATGAAGTTACCACACCAATTCTTAACAAGGAGATCGATTTATGAGTGATAAACATCTTAACACATTCGAGCGTACACGTGCTTAAGTTCTTTCAAAAATGGGCTACTGGGCGAGATAAATTGCGGGGCAATTAAATCGTCATCATTCAACGATTGAACTCGTCCCTTTAATAATTTAGCTGTATTAGACAAAAGTGTTGTTATAATGCGAAAAAAACAACTACGAATTAATTTGTAGTTGTTTTTTTATACTATCAATTCTTTTATCGACTTTTAATGTGAAAAATAATGGTTTCGAGGATAAGGCTGTCTATTAGGAAAAATAAACTTTGGAATTTGATTCCTAAATTGTAACCCTAATCTCCTAATAGAGTTATCGTAATTCAAATATATTTGGAGCAGTGAAAGAGATGATCTGGTCATAATCCCCATTCAGTGTAATAGTGGCAGTATGATCCTCATTCCATTCAATCAAAACCTTCGAAGCATCAAAGGTTTCGTGGCTGACCAAATCGACTTCTATCCTTGTCCCATCACCAGCTTCTATATAAAACACATATTTTCCATGAAAACTGATATCTCTTCGAATAACTGAAAGGGTGTAATTTTCATCAGGAGAAGAACTTTCAAAAATAATGGTTTCGTCCATGACCTCGTTAGAGATAGACTGAAAAAAGAGAGCAATCGGAATTAAAAAACAAATAAGAGGAATAAGACATCCACCTAAAGCAATAAGGCAGCCGCATCCATCGACAGTTTTCGATTTTTGTTGTTCATCCATTTCATCCATAAAAATCATCCTCTCTATTTCATTTATATCTTTATTATAGAATTTCAGGTAAAAATTAACAATTCTTTTTAACGGAATAAGGGGTAGCGTGTTCTATAATCATCAATATTTAACTCTAATTGATTGGATACTGTTTGAAGTAACCTGCTTTTTCCCTTCAAAATTTCCTTATCATTCCTAAAGTATTCTAACCATTTCATCCAATAAAGATAGTTTACTAAATACTTAGTCGATACTGCTTTAAAACGTAACATTCAAAGTTTTAAGTGACTATGGAAGGAATTAAGATGTTGAATGTTGTGGAAATCATCTGTTCTATTTTTTCCACTCTCAATTTGTTTATGATCGAATTCAAATATAACGTTGTTTACCTGATGAAATCCCATATTTAAAGCCCCATGATTTTCACAATGAGGACAAACTTTCCCTTTAGAAAAACGAACTTCTCGGCTTGCATTGAGACAGGGCTAAGTGA
>JAUMTV010000152.1 GCA_030531025.1 Turicibacter sp. | reverse complement strand
AAAGATCCTATTTATGAGTTTTTTTATGTGTCGCACTTAATATTACAATCTGTCACTTTTAATAAATCAATATTTTCATCTACATGCTCTGCAAACAATACTGCCATCATTGCTAAACTCCATGAATGTTCGGCATCATTCTCGCGACGAGATCCATCTGCAATCGAAGTCATACGTAAAATATTTTTAACTTTATCAATCTCCAACAAGAAATCTAACTGTTTCTTAAAACGTTCCATCATCCTCTAAATCCTCCTTTTATTTAAATTATTATAACATAATAATTACTTAAGCTATTGAGAGAATTTACAACCTGATACTCGCTTTATCAATAAGAGCTAAAGCTAAATCTAAGTAAGCTAAAACGACTGGTTCTAATTAAGTGATTCAAAGAGGTAACGTAATTCTAACTCGAGCTCCACCTGTTAGCGTATTAGTTAATTCCAATGATCCATGATGTAAATCAATAATGCGTTTACTAATATATAATCCTAATCCACTACCTCCATCTTTAGATCGTGCTTGATTTCCTCGGTAAAATTTGTTGACTCCATATTTTAGATCATAATCAGAGAAACCTTCTCCTTCATCAATTACTTCAACATACAAATTAGAGTCATCTGAATCTAGCTGAATCGTAATAGTAGATGAATGCGGAGCATATCTAAAAGCATTCATCACAAGATTATCAAGGACACGTGCTATTTGATTTCGATCCATTTCTACTTGTAAACAAGGATTGATATCTTTTAAATTGAGCGTTAAATTTATATTTTGCTGTTTAGCTAATCCTTCATACAAGCTTACTTGATTTAAGAAAAAGTCTTTCACTAGGACATCTTCTCTTGTCAATTTAAAGTCAACTTGTTCAACTTGAGATAATAGATTTAAATCTTCCACTAACAGTATCGCTCGTGATGTAGCTCCTTCTAACACATTTAAATATTTAACACATCGCTCTTCATAACGATAAGCTCCATCTTGAAGCATTTCAACATGACCTTTTATGAGCGTTAATGGGCTTCTTAAATCATGAGCTAAAAAACTAATTAACTCCTTTTGTTGTTGCTCAATTTTCCATTGTTCATTTAATGACTCTTGTAATGTTTGGCGCATTTGTTCAAATGAAACAATAACACCTTGGAATTCATTTTGATAGTCATAAGAAAGCTCAAAATCTAAATTGTTATTGTTAATGTTTTCAGCCGCCCATGTAAGCTTTCGTAAAGGAACTAAAATATTGATTCTAAGTTTACGACCAAATAACCACATATAAAAGCCTAAGAACAGAAAGGGAAGAGATAAGAAACATAAAGAAAAGAAACTATATATCAATGACCTATTTTGAATTGAAATCATTCGGATTGGATACGTAATGATGAAGCATCCACCTAGCTCACCCGTACTTGTTAACAAAGGAAAATAGTTCGTAGTATTATTATAAAAATCAATGTCACGAGTATTTATTTTTAAAAGTAATTGTTGGTTTGTCCATTCCTTAATTTCACTATTTCCATAACTTTCATTCTTTTCAAAATTAATAACCTGATATGTCACATCCTTAAAGTCGAGCAATTGATTTAACTCTTCTTCTCCATGTCCATCCAACAATTCAGTAGAATGACGATTCACATAATCAATCCAGTTAGTGAGTTGCTGATCGTAATAGTTTGCTGGATAAAGAAAATGAAGTGCAATACAAAAAATAATAAACCAACCAGCAATAGTACTAATAAATGTACAGCTAATAATGGCAAGAAAGCTTAAATTAATTTGTTTTGATAACGAATATTTTTTAAACAATACTAAACCTTCCCTTCATGATCTTCACTCCACTTATAGCCAATTCCCCATACCGTTTTTAAATAATTAAAGTGTTGGTCTACTTTTGAAAATTTAGCTCTTATTTTTTTAACGTGTTCTGCAATCGTTTGTGAATCCCCTTCTGCCTCTAATCCCCAAACTTTCTGATAAATTTGTTCTTTAGAAAAAACTTGGTTTCGATTAAGTGCTAATAATTCGATAATTTCATATTCTCTCTTTGTAAACGAAATCAACTCTTCCTTATATAAAATTTCTTTGCTTTTTAAATTAATTTTAAGATTTTGAAACATTAAATAGCTTGCTTCAACTTCTGATCGACGATTAACTTGACGAAGATGAGCAGCAATTCTTGCTTTTAATTCTCTTAAACTAAAAGGTTTCTTGATATAGTCATCTCCCTCAATTGCTAAACCTTCAATCAAATCTGACTCTAAAACTTTAGCCGTTAAGAATAAAATAGGACAGGTAACAGTATCTCGAATAGCTTTGCATAACTCAAACCCATTCTGTCCCGGCATCATGACATCTAAAATGATTAAATCCGGGTGATGTTTTAATTGCTTAATAGCCTCACTACTATTTTGGGCTCGATAAACAAGATACCCTTCATCACTTAGAGCATCGTATAACATCTGCAAAATTTCTAAATCATCATCAACGACTAATAGTTTTTGACTCATCGTTCTCCCTCTTTTCTAAGATAAATAATCATTTCGTTTAAATAGGACATAAGAACTTCCCATACCTAGTCCTAAAACAACTATTAAACTTAGTATAACATGCCACCCTGCTCCTATGCCTAGTAACAAATCAAAAATTGAGCGTGTTGAAGTGGCTAAAAATTCAAATGATGCGGTTGAAAATCCTAATCCAAACAATAAAAAAATAGATGTCACATAACTTAGTAATGGACTCGCTAACAATAAACTAATGCTACTAATGACACTAATGATTGCAACTAACATGAAATATTCTACCAAATAAAACTTGAAACTAAAGAAGATAGCTTCAACCATCGTATACGAAACTTCTGGATTAAAAAATGAAGTAGTCGTAGACTTTGGTAATACTAAACTTCCTAAAATCATCGCTAAGATCCATAGTATAAGCACTAAGACTCCGATTACGATAGCTAAACTAATGATTTTTGCACTATAAAACTGTCTTCTTGAATAAGGTCGAATCATCACCATTCGATATTCACCACTTGTACGTTCGCGATTAAATGATTCAACTACTAACAACGGACATAAGACTAATACTAAATAAAAATGATAATCTCTTAAAACAAATGGGGCAAAGTTTAAGGCATCTAATGTTGCCGTTTGATTAGGATCATAAAACCCACTCCCAAAGAAGCTATTAAAAAAGGCTAAAAATAAAAAGGCTAAAATACTTAAAATTAAAATAATAATTGTTCGTCTTCTAATTACTAAGCGCGACAATTCACTTTGTATTAATGTTTTCAAACTATCACCTCATTAAATAAATTGATTTTGCTTTCCTGTTAAGTAAAAACTTAATCCGAAAAAAGCACTTAAATTAACACTTAAAACGATGAAACTTTCACGTAATATCTCTTGATTTCCAGCAAGCATTAAGTAAATCCCCTTTAGTTGCATCATAGGGAGTGACCATAAACTAAGTAAGTTAATATCTAAGCTAAATAAATAAGGTTGGACTAATAGAAGAATTAAATAAAATCCAAATCCACCTAAAATAAGTAACATTCCAACCACGATCGTTGTCACAACAGAACGCACTATGATGGCAAGCAAAGAAATCACTAGCGTAAAAACTGATAAAATAAGTAAAACTGTTAGATAATATTTAACTGTTAATAATAAACATTGAGTTGGATTTAATATTTCAGAACTTAAAAAACTAATGATTTGATTTTCTTTAGGGAGCATACTCAAACCAATGAGATAAGAACAAATCAAATAAATCACAATAAAAAGAAATAAGCTAAGTAACAAAATTAAAATTTTTACAAAATAGACCTGCCTCGTACTATAGCCTCTAATTAAAATCATTCGAATTTCACTATTTTCATACTCAGAAGCAATACTCATTCCTACCATAATGATAGGAATTGCAAATAAGTAAAATGTAAAAATCTTATGTAGTGGCATATATAAGGCAAAGGTATGAAAAGTTGTGACTTGCTCAACTGAGACGATTTCATTAGCCTTTATTGCCTGTGACATCATAAATAATACCATTAGTGGGATTGATAAATATAAACCCCATAATGACTTCTTTTGAAAGTAGCGCATAGCTTCATTTTTTATAAGTAATTTCAAAATTCATCCCTCCTTATTGAATGAGTTGAATAAACACTTCCTCGAGTGAGGCTCCTTTATGACCTAAGTTTAAAAGCTCATCTTTTGTTCCTTTCCAAGCAATCTCTCCTTTTTTAATAATGACTAATCGATTACAAATTTTTTGAAGTTCATCTAAAAGGTGACTTGAAATAAAGAAAGTAATATTATGTTCTTCGTTTAATTTTAAAATTAACTCTCTTAACTGAACCATTCCAAGCGGATCTAATCCATTAGCAGGTTCATCTAAAATAATAATCGTCGGATCATTAAGTAATGCCTGAGCTATACCTAGACGTTGTTTCATCCCAAGCGAATACGTTGAAATTTTATCTTTTTTTCAATCACTTAGCCCTACAATTTCAAGAACTTCACACACTTTTTGTTGACGTTTTGCTTTAGATTGATTGGGAATCAACAATGCTAAATTCATTAAAGCTTCTTCTCCACTCATATGAGAAAAGAAAATTGGCGATTCGACAATAGCTCCTAAATACTTCAGTGCCTCTTGTCGATTTTTTATGACGTCATGCCCATTTAAACTAATCTCTCCTGATGTTGGTTTCACAAGCGAAGTTAACATTCGAATAATTGTTATTTTCCCAGCTCCATTCGGTCCGATAAATCCACAAATATCTCCTTTATTAACCGTGAAATTTACGTCTTTAATAATTTCTTGACGTCTAATCTTTTTACTAAGATGACTCACCTGTAATACAGTTTCCATTGATACACACTCCTTTTAATGTTCTAACTGAGAGTATGTTATGATAAAATTTTAAAGATTTTATAAATATAAATTCAGATCATTCAAAAAACTTTTATCTATATAAGTCCAGATAAGTTTTTCATATCGGAAAACTTTTAAGCCCTACTAATGGAGGAAACATGCTTCGCATGGTAGGTGACCCCTGGACTATAGTCTGTCTATATAGTCTATAAAATGTCTTAGTACTAAACCGTTCTAATGACTAATAATAATGACTACATATAAAAAGACATCTCTGTTTCTATACAGAATTGAAAAATTAAAAGAGGTACCTAATGAGACACCTCTTTTAATTTTTGCTTTACTTTAATTTATACTAACTGAGCTCTCACAAATTATTCGTGTGCACCCCATTTACAATCTGTAAATTCAATCTCTGTAAAGATTGCTTCAAATGAAGATTCTTCTGGACTACAAGCATATATTCCTATTCTTATCTCATCCTGTCCTTTAAATAAATGAAAAATTCTCATTTGTGTATAATGAATTCCATCATATGAAATTTCAATACAATAATCACTATCACGTCGGCTAAGTCTATAATACATTTCTTTTTGTTTAGCTGGAATATCAGTAGTTGCCCAATCTGAATATCCAAAGTTAGTAACTACACTTCCTAAGCGTTGATAATTTTCATTTTCATATTCTATCGATGCCTTAAACCAATTGTCGCTGTCTTGATAAATAATGACACCGCATTGATCAAAGCGACATTTACTATTAAATTGAGTCTTAGCAATAAAAGAAAAACTTTTTTCGGCAGTATTCATTAATAGTGCAGGTGCATTATCATTTTGGAATCCATAATAAGTTTTTTGCCAGAAATCTGTGTTAGGCTCTGTCTTAATTATCACTTTATCATGCGATATGCTATATTCCTTAGGTTCAAAAATCCAATCAGCAGTACGATCTTTAAATATCATCTCTTCCACCACTATTAAAGTAATCAATCCTATAGATTTATATTTTATAAATACTTAATAATTTTAGCTGGGTTTCCACCAACAACAATATTATCTGGTACATCTTTTGTAACAACTGCTCCCGCTGCGATAACAACATTATTTCCAATCGTTACGCCAGGGACAATAACAGCACTTCCACCAATCCATACATTATCTCCAATTTTAACTTCTCTTCCATACTCTAATCCTGAGATTCGAGTAGGAGCATCTAATGGATGTGTTGCTGTATAAATACAAACGCGTGGTGCTAACATACAGTTCTCCCCAATCGTCACTTGACAAACATCTAAAATGACACAGTCATAATTAGCGAAGAAATTTTCTCCAACATGAATGTTATAACCATAGTCACAACGAAACGTTGGCTTCACACAAAAGTTCTTTCCTGTTTTACCAAACAACGGCTTCAAAAGCTCACTACGATTTAAATCATCATCAGAATTATTAAA
>JAUMTV010000151.1 GCA_030531025.1 Turicibacter sp. | reverse complement strand
CATGGCGAACAATCCTCCTTTGCTGGGGTATGGTCACCTACCATGCGAAGCATGTATCCTCCACTGGTAGGGAGTTCAAGGCAGACTATAATCCAGCTAAAAGTTTTTTACGATGTAAAAAACTTATCTGGACTTATATATTAGCTTATTTTTCTCAAGACAAGATAAATTCCGTTTTTTATAGAAAGTATTTAAGATTTGTGATAAAAGCTTTTATTTGGAGCATGATGCTTTATGTAGTGAGCTTAACACCCTTTATTACGAGCACTGTTTCAATGAGCCAAGTTTTAAATCTCTTTGTATTTTTATTAATTTCGTTAATACTTTCTTGGCTTGATTATCACGAAAGTCAACTATTCTTGCTCTTAGTTGGAATTTTTATCGTATCAAGTGGGGCATTATTATTATTATCTCAGTTCATTGGATTAATCATCAATCTATTTTTATTTACAGGTACACTGTTTTACTTTTGTCGTATGAAGATTCAGGTGGAGAAGTTTTTATCGCATTCTCAACTTCTTTATCAGTTAGAGCAATCTTATTTAAGATAAGATTATGCTGAGTTGATGGTCATCGGTAGTTTATTACGAAAGTCTCGTAATTATAAGTTAAAATTAAATCATTTATCATTCCGTGGAATAGGTTTGATTATTTCAAAAGATTTTCTTGCTTTAGTAAGGAGTTTTCAAATATTTTATATGGTTGGCTTCCTCGTTGTTATTCTTTCCATCGCTACCTCTTATGTGCATCCGGCGGCAGGTATTTTATTTCAAACTTGTATTATCGTTTGTATCAGTTTACAGTCGATGCAAAATATAGGTTCAATAATGAATAAACAGCAAGCGGGATTTTTGTTGCCTTTTAGTAAAAAACAGATTTGTATAGGCTGTTCAATTCTTCCAATTATTTATAGCAGCTTTTACTTATTTCTTTTAATGATGATCCTGCCATCTTCGGTGTTTCAATATGCCACTAGTATAATGATGATAGCAATTATTTTGTTACTAACCAATCTATTATCTTTACGATTTTATCCATAACATGCACTCTGGAAATCACTTAGTATGCTACTATACTTTTTAACATTATCTTGCCTCTTTTATTCATGAAAAAAAGTTATCATTTTTATGTGATAGGTAGGTTGTGGTAAAGAGGATAAGCGATTTTTTGATAGAATTAGTAGCTATTTTTGATGAGTATTTCTTATTTGCTAAATAAAAAAGTGGAAAATTATGGTTGACTTTATAGTTTCTATCGTGTATGTTATTAATAACTTAAAAAAATCGAGGATCAAGAGAGTACATATAACTAAACCGACAGCGAGTAGGAAGAGGTGAGAGCCTACAGGATTTTAGCTATATGGAAGCGCACTTGGGAGAGCTTGTGGGAAAATTGTTAGGTGAGTATGACAAGACGTATGCCTGCGTTAAAGGCTAAAGGGATTCATATTTTGCTATATGAATAACTGGAGTGGTACCGCGATTTAAGTCGTCTCTAGATGTAATTCTAGAGACGCTTTTTTATTCTTTAAGGGCCCTAAGAATAAAAAAGCATGAAGTTCAAATAAAAAAGGGAGAGATGATCATGAGAAAATTAATGAAAAGCTTAATGGTTGGTGGATGTTTATTAACGATGATAGCGGGATGTTCTCAACAAGCAGATGATAACAAAACACGTTTAGATAAAATTTTAGAATCAGGAAAAATTACAATGGCGACAAGTCCAGACTATCCACCATTAGAGTTTATTGATACAACAAAAACAGGTGCAGACCAATATGTCGGTTCAGATATAGCGCTTGGAAAATATATTGCCAAACAATTGGGTGTAGAGCTTGAATTAAAAATTATGGACTTTAGTGCTGTCTTAGCCGCCGTCGGTGAAGGAAAAGTCGATATGGCTATTTCAGGTCTTGGTTATAAAGAAGATCGTGTTGAAGCGATGGAGTTTAGTATTTCTTATAATCGATCATCAGATGATGAAGTTTCAGAAAATCAAGTCTGTACTGGACATGGATTACTTGTGTTAAAAGAAAATGTCGGATTGTATCAAACGCTGGATGATTTTAAAGGAAAGAGAATTGCTGCTCAAAGCGGATCACTTCAAGAAGGATATGCAAATGAACAAATTGAAGATGTGAAGGTAGATATTATCTCAGCTTTAGGTGATGGAGTGTTACGTGTTCAAAGTAAAAAGTCGGATGCTTTAGCTATTCCTTGTTCAACAGGTCAACAATATGTAGATGCTAATCCAGATTTAGCAATGACAACTGTCACATTTAATGTTGATGAAGAGGATGAATATGATGGAAATCTAATTGGTGTACCAAAGGGAGAAGTTGAACTTATTGAAGCGATTAATGAGATTATTAAAGAGGTCAATGAACAAGGATTATATAAACAATGGGAACAAGAATATAGCGAGTATGCTAAAACGTTAGGGCTTGATGTCGAATAGTTAGCGCCCAAAAGATAGGGGGAGTAATTAGATGTTAGAAACGATTTTTCAAATTTTAGAAAAGTATGACCAAGTATTTATTCAAGGATTACTTGGAACATTGAAGTTAGCCAGTGTGACAGTTTTCTTTGGGATGATTTTTGGAGCAATTTTTGCACTCATTAAGATGTCTAAAATTAAAGTCATTCAATGGCTTTCAACGCTGTATATTGAGATTATTCGTGGGACACCATTATTGTTACAGTTGTATTTTTTCTGGTTGTTTTTACCAGAGTACTTACCATTTGAAATCTCAGATACGATGTGTATTATTATTGCCTTAGTTATTAATAGTAGTGCTTATGTGGCAGAAATTTTCCGTGCAGGAGTTCAAGCCGTTGATGTTGGTCAAATGGAAGCAGCAAAAAGTTTAGGGATGAGTAATTATCATATGATGACACGTATTATCTTTCCGCAGGCTATTAAAAATATTTTACCTGCCCTAGGGAATGAATTTATTATGATGGTAAAAGAAACTTCTTTGGCATCTGTCTTTTTTATTGATGATCTGATGACGTCATGTAACTTAGTCAAATCTGCAACCTTTAAAGCAATCGAACCATTGATCATTACAGGTATTATTTATTTTATTGTTACTTTTACATTATCAAAAATAGTGAAATTGATGGAAGGGAGATTGAGTGTCAGTGATTAAAGTGAAGAACTTATGTAAATCATTTGGGGAATTACAAGTTTTAAAAAATATTACCGAGGAAATTTATCAAGGAGAGGTTGTCTCGATTATTGGTCCTAGTGGAAGTGGAAAAAGTACTTTTTTACGTTGCTTGAATTTACTAGAGATTCCAAGTAATGGAGAAGTTATTTTTGAAGGAACGAATATTACAGATAAAAAGGTAAATATCGATTTACATCGACAAAAAATAGGGATGGTTTTTCAGCACTTTAATGTTTTTCCGCATTTAACTGTTTTAGATAATATTACGATTACACCTATCTTAGAAAAGAAAGTTCCAAAAGCGGAAGCTGAAGCGAAAGCAAAAGAGCTTTTAGCTAAAGTAGGGTTAGCAGATAAAGCACATGAATATCCACGTAAGTTATCAGGAGGACAAAAACAACGTTTAGCTATTGTAAGAGCCTTAGCCATGGAGCCAGATGTTATTTTATTTGATGAACCAACAAGTGCTTTAGACCCTGAAATGGTTAAAGAAGTATTAGACGTTATTAAAGATTTGGCGCTTAATGGAATGACGATTGTGATTGTGACTCATGAGATGGGGTTTGCTAAATCAATTAGTGATCGTGTTTTCTTTATGGATGGTGGAGTTATTGCCGAACAAGGAACACCTGAGCAGATTTTTGATTATCCGCAACATCGACGTACAAAAGAATTTTTAAGTAAAGTCTTATAAGGGGGAGAGTATATGAAAACAACGTTTAATTATCATCATTATTACACGTATGAGGAAATGACAGAATGTTTATCTTATTTAGCTAATCACTATCCTCATTTAATGAAACTATTCTCAATTTGTGAAACAGAAGAAGGAAAGCAGGTGTGGGCAGTAGAGTTAACTTGTTTAGAAAGTGGGAACTTTGATACGAAGCCAGCTTATTATATTGATGGAAATCATCATGCAGGTGAAGTAACTGGTTCAATGGCAGCAATGCATACAATTGATTATTTAGTAACCAATTTTTCAGAAGATGATGAAGTGAAGCAGCTATTAACTAAGTTTACGATTTATGTTATTCCAAAGATATCACCTGATGGTGCTGATCTTTATTTAACGAGTCACCAAAAATTACGTTCAGTTAATCGAGCATATCCTAAAGCAAAGAAAGAGGATGGGTTACATCCAAGTGATTTAGATGGTGATGGGGTTATTCGTATGATGCGTGTGAAAACTCCATTTGGAGCTTGGAAAGTGTCAAAAGATGACCCGCGTCTTTTAGTTAAGCGCCAACCAGACGATTTTGAAGGAGATTTTTATAATGTGTATCCAGAAGGTGAAATTATCAATTATGATGGAGTTAATATTCAATTAGCCAAACCGTACTTTGGATTGGATTTTAATCGTAATTATCCATTTGGCTGGTTTTCTGAAGCACGTCAACCTGGAGCGGGAAAATATCCATTAAGTAATCCCGAAAACAAGGCAGTGGCTGATTTTATTATTAGTCACCCAAATATCGGATCAGCAGCGACGCTTCATACAAGTGGAGGAATGATTGTTTATCCACCAGGTGTTCATTCTGAGAAAGAAGCTCATTCATTTGATATGATGTTATATAAAACAATTGGAAAGATGGGGACAGAAGAAACAGATTATCCTTGTTATAATATCTTTGACGCTTTTCTAATAGACACAGTGAATTATTCATCGGGGGCATTCGATGACTGGGCATACTTTACACAAGGGATTTTAACGTATACAGTCGAGCTTTGGGACATGAAAAAACATGCCGGTATTCCACATGTTTGGCCGCGAAAAAATGAAAAGGATGATGCAGAAGCTTTATCAGATTATGTGAAACAACTAAAATGGATCGATGAACACGTGAGTGTAGAGGATGGCTTTAAACCGTGGACTAAGTATGAGCATCCTCAATTAGGTGAGGTTGAGATTGGAGGATGTAATTTCAAATTTACAATACAAAATTGCCCACCTGCTTTCTTAAAACAAGAAATCGAAAATAATACTAGATTTTTATTACGTCATGCTAAAGTTTTACCACAGCTTGTCATCGATGAAGTGAGCGTCGAGCCGATATCTAACAATCTTTTTGAGGTCAGTGCACTCATATCAAATAAAGGCTATTTACCAACGTATATTTGTGAGCAAGCTAAAACAGCAAATGTTGCTCAAGAAGTTGAAGTCTCTTGTGATGGAGCTGATTCCTATTTAACTAGTCAGTCGCTTCAACTTATTGGCCACTTAGAAGGTTTTTCTGGAATTAAAACGAATTATGGATATGATGGAATTCAAACTCAAAATCATCAACCATTAACTAAAAAAGTCACGTGGTTAATTCAAGCTAAGCCTGGTAGCGAACTTAGGATTGAAGCTCGGCAAGTAAAATCAGGTTCTTGCCAACAAAAAATTACGCTATAAATAGAAAAGGAGCAATCTAAGTAGTTGCTCCTTTTCTATTAAAATCATAAATGATTAGTTTTCAAGTTCACTATTAAATAATAATTGTAATAAATAATCAAAGCCTAAACCTAGACTGATTCCTAATGTATAACTAATTAAATCTTCATATAAAAAACCATGACCTAAAATTAATCCGCCAAGTATGGTTGATCGTATTTGATTAATCCAAGTTGCTTGATAAAGTTGACTGAGTTCAATTAAGTACGAAAAGATAATAGTCAAAAGAAAGCTTTTTAATACATTTGAATGAGGAATTAAAAATCTAAATCCGAAATAAACCATCATGGCCCATAAAGTATCACCAATATAAGGAGCAATACTTTGTGGAAAAATAAACATAAACTTTCTTGAAGCTAAGCCTAATATAATCGTTAATAGTGTTAGTCCTAAATAAAAAACTCTTTTTTTCATCATAAGTCCCCCTTTTAATACTATGTCATTAAAAACAGCTAAAGCCATAAAACTTCAGCTGTTCTTACTAGTTTTCATCACTTTATATACATAGCAAAATATATTTCACATTTTAAGAAACAGGTTTAGTACATTAGCCTTTTGGGTAGAAAGGCTAACGATAGTCGCGTTAAAAGTTTTTCCGCTATGAAAAACTTATCGCTACTTATATATTACTATAATTTAAACTAAAATATAACCCTATATAAAAACAGAGAAATAATCTACATTTTCAGAATCATCCTCAGTTTCTAGTCCTTTTTAAGTTCAAGGCCAACTATCGTCCAGGGGTCACCT
>JAUMTV010000150.1 GCA_030531025.1 Turicibacter sp. | reverse complement strand
ATCCTCCACTGCTAGGGAATGGGGCCCACAGCAGTGAGCATAGCGAACAATCCTCAATTGCTGGGGTATGGTCACCTACCATTTTCGAAGAAAATGTATCTACCGCTAGTAGGGCTTAAATTTTCTATGAAGAAAATTTATCTGGACTTATATAGAAAATGAAGAATAATAAAAAAAGTCATCTTCAAAAGAAGATGACTTTTTAACTATTAGATTAATATTAGAATTCTAATAATCCTAAGAATGATTCAACATCTAAAGAAGCTCCACCAACTAAAGCTCCATCGATTTCTGGTTGAGCCATTAAACCAGCAACTGTGCTAGGTTTAACTGATCCACCGTATTGGATACGGATAGCATCAGCAGCTTCTTGACCATGTTCGCGAGCTACAACTGAACGGATATATCCGATTGTTTCGTTAGCTTGCTCGTTAGTAGCAGTTAATCCAGTTCCGATAGCCCAGATTGGTTCATATGCGATAACTGTTTCTTTAACTTGCTCTACTGATAATCCTTTTAAAGCACGTGTGATTTGAGAATCAACTACTTGGTTAGTTGTTCCGTTTTCACGTTCTTGTAAAGTTTCTCCACAGCAAACGATTGGAACTAATCCATTAGCAAATGCTGCATGAGTTTTTTTGTTAACTGTTTCATCAGTTTCATTGAACATTTCACGACGCTCACTATGTCCTAAGATAACATAAGTTACTCCTAAGTCTTTTAACATACCTGGAGCGATTTCTCCAGTGAATGCACCGTTAGCTTCGAAGTGCATGTTTTGAGCACCAATACGTAAGTTTTCTCCTTGATGTTCAACTAATGAACGTAAGTATAATGCTGGCGCACAGATAGCAGTTTCTACTTTATCTGAGCTTGGTACTTTATCTGCTACAGCTTTGATGAACTCTACAGCTTCATCATAGTTTTTGTTCATTTTCCAGTTTCCTGCGATGATTGGTTTTCTCATGAAACTCACCTCTAATTAATATTTTGTGTAATGTTTGGTTAAGTGCTTTGTTTATTATTTTGTCGGAAAAAAGGAATTCACAAAAAGGTGAATTCCTTTTAGTTTAACTTAAAAAATTATTTGCATCCGCATCCACAGCATTTTTCGCTTAATGAAGCAACACCTGGTAATTCTTTACCTTCTAAATATTCTAAAGAAGCTCCTCCACCTGTTGAGATGTGAGAGAATTTGTCAGCGTATCCTAATTGCATTGCAGCAGCAGCTGAATCTCCACCACCGATGATTGTGATTGCACCTTCTAAGTTAGCGATAGCTTCACATACACCGATTGTTCCTTTAGCGAAGTTAGGCATTTCGAATACACCCATTGGTCCATTCCATACAACTGTTTTAGCATCTTTTAATACGTTAGAGAATAATTCAACAGTCGCAGGTCCTACGTCTAATCCCATTTCGTCATCAGCTAAAGCATCAACTGAAACTACGCGGAATTCAGTATCATTAGCGAATTCTTTAGCAGCAACTGTATCAACAGGTAAAACTAATTTGTCTCCACCTTTTTCTAATAAAGCTTTTGCTAAATCTAATTTATCTTCTTCGCATAAAGATTTACCAATGTTTTTACCTTGAGCTTTAAGGAATGTAAACATCATTCCTCCACCAACTAATACTTTGTCAGCTTTATCTAATAAGTTTTCGATAACTCCGATTTTATCAGATACTTTAGCTCCACCTAAGATAGCAACCATTGGACGTTGAGGTGCATCAACAGCTCCACCGATGAATTCGATTTCTTTTTCTAATAAGAATCCAGCTACAGCTTCTAAGTTAGCAGAGATTCCAACGTTTGATGCATGAGCACGGTGTGCAGTACCGAATGCATCGTTTACGAAGATATCCCCTAAAGAAGCCCAATATTTTCCTAATTCAGGATCATTTTTAGATTCTTTTTTACCGTCTAAGTCTTCGAAACGAGTGTTTTCGAACATTAAAACTTCACCGTCTTTTAACTCAGCAATAGCAGCTTCTAATTCAGCACCACGAGTTTCAGGGATGAATTTAACGTCTTGTCCTAATAATTCAGCTAAACGCTCAGCAGCTGGACGTAATGATTTAGATGCTTTATCTTCTTCAGTTTTCACTTTTCCTAAGTGAGAGAATAAGATAGCACGTCCACCATTTTCTAAGATGTATTTAATTGTAGGTAATGCAGCTACGATACGATTGTCATTTGTAATTTTTCCGTCTTTCATTGGTACGTTGAAATCAACACGTACAAGGACTTTCTTTCCATTTAACTCAACATCTTTAACAGTTTTTTTGTTCATGTGATGAGTCCTCCTTAAATTATTTTTCACAATATTATTTTAACGCTTTTTAACATATAATTCAAACATTACCTTCTGTTAAAGCGCTTTTATATAGTAATGAAGCCAATATAATGCCTCAGCTACAGTACGCTGTCTTATTTTTTCACGATTTCCATTAAAAATGTATGATTTTAAGTGAATTTGACCGCACACATGAATTGCCATATAAACTAAGCCGACTGGCTTGGATTCACTGCCACCACCAGGACCTGCAATTTCAGTAATTCCAACTGTCACATCCGCGCCTGTTAACTCAGCTAAATTAAGTGCCATATCAGAAGCAATCTCTTCTGAAACTGCACCAAATGTCATTAAACGCTCTTTTTCAATATTTAAGCGATTTAACTTTGATTCATAACTATATGTTACAACTCCTTCTAAAAACACGCTAGAAGCCCCAGAAACGTTCACAAGAGCAGATGAAAGTAAACCACCACTGCTACTTTCAGCCGTTGCTATTGTTAATTGCTTTTCGCGAAGAAGGTGCACAATAACTTCTGATAAATCTGTATCTTGATCACCTATATAGTAATCTTTCATAATTTCTTTAAATTCTTGATCAAAATCTCTTAACTCTGATTCATAACAATCCATAGTTGAGACAATATAATCCACTTTATCCGGCGCACAATAAGGTGCAATATTTAAATGAGGATAACGATCATATAAATGTAAAATCAGTTCTTCAGCATAAGATTCACCAATTCCACATAATCGATAGCTATTACTAATCTTACGCTCTCCAATCTGTTCAATAAAATATGGTCTGACACTTTCTAAAAACATTAACTCAAGTTCTGCAGGAGGGCCAGGTAATAAGAAAATTGATTTATTATCTTGATTTAAAAATAATCCTGGTGCTGTTCCATTATGATTTGGTAAAACTAGTCCCTCTTTAAATCGAAAGGCCTGACGATGATTATTACTTGGAATCGGTTTTTGACTTCTTCTAAAGTAATCACAAATTCCTTCATAAATTTCTTCATCATAGACAAGCTCTGTTTTAAAATAGTTTGCAACACCATTACGTGATAAGTCATCAACTGTTGGACCTAAACCACCGATCGTAATGACTAGTTCAGCATAAGTATAAGCGATCTCTAATCCACGAACGATTTCATCTTCAATATCTGGAACAACTTGTTGATGAGTAATTTTCCCACCTAATTGTTCAACTTGTTTTGCGAGAAATGCACTATTTGTATTAATAGTTTTCCCACTAAGCACTTCATTTCCAATCGCTAAAATCGCAACATTCACACAACTCACCTCTTTGTTTAACATGACCGATTTTATCATTTTTATTCTAGACTTTTAAAAACTAAATCTATCTCTATTCTAACTCAAAAATAAAAAAAAGCTATCCCTAATGGGATAGCTTTCCAATATCTCGCTTAACTAAAATTATTTAATTAAAGAAGCGAAGTATCCTAAAGTACGGATTAATTGGTTAGTGTAAGACATTTCGTTGTCATACCAAGCAGCAACTTTAACTAATTGCTCTCCGTTAACTTCCATAACTTTAGTTTGAGTAGCATCGAATAATGATCCGTAAGAAATTCCGATTACGTCAGCTGAAACGATTTCATCTTCAGTGTATCCGAATGATTCGTTAGCAGCAGCTTTCATTGCTTCGTTGATTTCAGCAGCAGATACTTTAGTGTTTAAAGTACATACTAACTCAGTTAATGAACCAGTGATTACTGGAACACGTTGAGCTCCACCGTCTAATTTTCCGTTTAATTCAGGAATTACTAAACCGATAGCTTTAGCAGCTCCAGTTGAGTTTGGAACGATTGATGCAGCAGCTGCACGTCCACGACGTAAGTCACCTTTTCCGTGAGGAGCATCTAATGTATTTTGGTCATTAGTGTAAGCATGGATTGTAGTCATGAATCCTTTTTGTACACCGTATTTGTCGTTTAATACTTTAGCCATTGGAGCTAAACAGTTAGTTGTACAAGAAGCTCCTGAGATAACTGTTTCAGATCCGTCTAAGATATCTTGGTTTACATTGTAAACTACAGTTTTGATATCTCCTGTAGCTGGTGCAGAGATAACTACTTTTTTAGCTCCTGCTTTTAAGTGTAATCCAGCTTTTTCTTGTGAAGTGAAGAATCCAGTACATTCTAATACTACGTCTACTCCTAATTCCCCCCAAGGTAATAATTCTGGGTTACGCTCAGCAGTAACTTTGATTTCTTTACCGTTAACAACGAAAGCTCCTTCTTTAACTTCGATTTCTCCGTTGAAACGTCCTTGAGCTGAATCATATTTGAATAAATGAGCTAATGTTTTAGCATCAGTTAAGTCGTTGATTGCAACTACTTCGAAGTCATTGTTTTCGATCATTAAACGTAAAGCTAAGCGTCCGATACGCCCGAATCCATTAATCGCTACTTTAACAGCCATGTGAAGATTCCTCCTAAGATATTATAAAATTGGTCTTTTTTCACATTACGTGTATTTTAACACACATAATATATTGTGAAAAATTACTACATTTTTATTCTAACAATTTGTACCATGATAATCAAGTTATAAACTTATGTAAGCGTTTATAATTACGAATAGTTAACAAAAATGTTAAACTTTTTTCTAGAAAAATGAATATATTACCACTCGCAACATTAAAATAGAGTATGGCCCACGCAACGCTATATTTTTTTGTCCGATTGTGGTAAAATGTGCTATAGAATTTTTATAAAAAGAGGGGTGTCCTATGAGTAGTTATTTAGTACCGACAGTCATTGAACAAACAGCTCACGGTGAGCGTGCATACGATATTTATTCTCGATTATTAAAAGATCGTATCATTATGTTAAGTGGTGAAATTAATGATTATACAGCAAACATCGTTGTAGCTCAGCTTCTATTCTTAGCTGCAGAAGATCCAGACAAAGATATCAACCTTTACATCAATAGCCCTGGTGGGTCAGTAACAGCAGGATTCGCTATCTTTGATACTATGAATTATATCAAATGTGATGTATCAACTATCTGTGTCGGAATGGCCGCATCAATGGGTGCATTCTTACTTTCAGCTGGTGCTAAAGGTAAACGATATGCTTTACCTAACAGTGAGGTCATGATTCACCAACCATTAGGTGGTGCACAAGGACAAGCAACTGAGATTGCAATTGCTGCAAAACACATTTTAAAAACTCGTGATAAACTAAATCACATCTTATCTGCTCAAACTGGTCAACCACTTGAAAAAATCGAACAGGATACTGAGCGCGATAACTTCATGTCAGCTGAAGAAGCAGTAGCTTACGGATTAGTTGACCAAGTTGTAACTCGCCCTGTTGATGTTTCTATCGAACATAAAGGATAAAAATAAAAAAGTAGAGATTAAATCTCTACTTTTTATTTTGCTCTTAATCAATTAATTATTTCTTAAAATTCAAAAATAAATCATAATCTTCTCTCTTTTTTTATCCTCTTATCTTCAATTTTTCGTAAAATTTCAGATACATCATCGCATATTTTGTGAATAGAAAGATTAATTAAAAATAGAATAATAGCTAAGAGTAAGAAAAAAACACACCAAATACTATAAGTAGGCTCTCCAACCGCCCAAGGTCTCAATAAAAGTACCCATCCACCGATATAGAAAAAACTATAGAAGCAATTAAGGAAATAATCGCTAAAGTAAGAAATACTTTACATAAAAAACCACTTTCTCCGAAATAATAATAACCTTTCCTCAAAAGACCATCCCCTTTCATCCATTAATAATTTAATTATATATTTAGAATCAACCATCAACAACAAATAAATGTATTAGACTTACTAAACAAAACAAGTACTTTCATATCTAAAAAATTTTCTAAATTAACTAAACTCAGATTTAAAACAGAGGTCAAACACCTCTGCTTTTTATATTTTCTCTTAAGATGGCCACTCAAGATTCATTAAACCCAAAACCCATTGGATAAGAGATAAGACAGGAGCAAATCCAAAAATCCCAGCAGGTATGAAAACAAAAACATAACAAACACCTTTATAAAATGATTTAAACTGATTAATAGTTGTATCAATTAAATCTAAATATCTCGTATGTGAATCTTTTGGGACATGAGTTCCCTTCATTAACTCATCTAAGGAGATTTCAAAAAAATAACCAGACAAATTAAGCTTTCAAATTCAGGATAGGATTAGCACTTCCCCACTTGGAAATCGTTTGTTGCAAAACTGATATCTTATCGCCTAGCTCATCTTGCGATAATCCCCTTTCATTTCTAAGCTTTAATAACTTCTTATTAAAATTCATACTACAGCTCATTCCTTGTAAAAACTTAAACTAAACATATCATTTTATCTTTAAAATTCCTATCAACTATATAAAAACAGAGAAATAATCTACATTTTCAGAATCATACTCAGTTTCTAG
>JAUMTV010000149.1 GCA_030531025.1 Turicibacter sp. | reverse complement strand
TCCTTCGAGCTATTTAATGAGAAAGTGTCGCATTTGTATTGACAATTCGTCAAGTGATAAAAATGGTACTGATTCATGATTTAGTTGAAATTTACGCAGGGGATACATTTTGCTTTGATGAAACGGGAATGCAAGATAAAGAATCCCGTGAACAAGCGTCGGCAGATAAAATCTTTGGATTATTAGAACAAGATCAAGGTCAAGAATTACGTACTTTATGGGAAGAGTTTGAATCTTGTGAAACAATTGAAGCAGAATATGCGGCAATGCTTGATCGATTACAGCCACTTATTATGAATTATGTGAATGAAGGTGGAACATGGGCACAGCATAATATTTCGGTTGAACAAGTATATAAGCAAAATCAAATAACATTAGAAAAAGGTCCACAAGTATTTAAAGACTTTATTCATCAAGTTATTGAGGAATGTGTTGCTAAAGGCTATATTAAATAATAAAAAAAGTCGCTGTTTAATTAACGAGCGACTTTTTTTCTATGTTTATCTAATTTAATACGGTTGGTTAAACGAACAAGCGAAGAAACAAGTAAGATTCCAAAAGCGAGGCAACCTGCAATGGCAATCGTATGAACAAAGGTTGCTAAAAATTCCTCAATATTTCCATCAATAAAATGTTCCATCGTGTAATAAATCCCGCTACCTGGTACAAGTGGAATTAAGGCAGCAATTAAGTAAACTGTAACTGGAACTTTATGTAAACGTGCCATAATCTCAGCGTATAAAGCAATCACAACTGTTGCGACAAAGTATTGACTCAAATCATTTCCAAAAAATGCTGACAACTCATAGGCCAGCCATCCTAAAGCTCCACCAAGTGAGGCGAAAAAGACCATTTTTCCACGGATATTAAAGATAATACAAAAACCAATAGTCGCAATGAATGAATAAAGACAAGGTAGTAAGATAGCCATAGAATCCTCCTAAAAATATGCCGATAATGAGAGCGCGATACCTGTTCCAAGTGCAATGGATGTTGCTGTTAATAAAGCCTCTGTCATCTTTGTTTGCCCAGCAATAAAGTCTCCAGCAATAACGTCACGAACAGAGTTAGTAATAGCAACACCAGGAACTAAGTTCATCACAAGTCCAATAATCATTTTATCGATATGCTGTCCGACTTGAAGATCATAAGCAACGGTTGCTAAAAAGGCACTCATGATACTACATAAAATTGTGATGAAAAAAGGATTCGTTCGAAATCGTTCTAAGTGGTAAGATACAATTTTAATTAAAGGACCAATGAGCATAGCACAAAAAGCATCTGCTACAGTTCCACCAAAGAATAAGGTAAACGTTGATGAAGTTAGAGCATAAGCCAGTAGTTGAATTTTAAAACTATAAACTGGACGTGAGGCGATAGCCTCTAACTCTGCTTTTACTAGCGTTAATTCTGGGGTCGTTTGACAAATTTGTCGACAAAGATTATTTAAACGCTCAACTTTATCGAGATTAGTTGATCGAATATGGATTCGTTTTGTTTTAGTTAAATTGATATTATCAGGAGTTGTGATAGTGGTGATAATCGTCGTTGGCACAGCATAGACATCTACTTCCTTTACTCCATAGGCTAATGCCATACGTTGAACTGATTCTTCAACACGATATATTTCAGCTCCACTTTCAAGAAGCATTTTTCCTAATTGTGTGCTGACATTTAGTAGTTTATTAAAGTCCATGTTTAACACCTCACGGAAAGTATAACATATGTGAACGAAAGAATGGTAAAAAGATTTGAATTAGATAATTGTAATTATTGGCTATAGCTATATGTATGCAACATAAATATTTTATATAAATAAAAGAAATAAAATGAACAGTTAATCAGTGATAACAATTAGATTTAAAAGAGTAAATGATAAGCCTATAAAATAGGTAAAAGGGTGTTATTATTGTCGAAAATTGGTGATGGTTTTATTTCATAGAAAAAGCAATTTAGTTTGCTTATTTTTATGGTGTGTGATACAATTAGTTTAACTTAATAGTCTTTTTTGATTTAAATTTGAACCATGGGGTAGTGCTCAACTCGAACATTGATTGAAATTTTTTGAAATATGGCTTTAAGAAATAAAAATTTACAGGAGGTACTTGATTATGACTACAGGTACAGTAAAATGGTTTAACTCAGAAAAAGGTTTCGGATTCATCACTGTTGAAGGTGGAAACGACGTATTCGCTCACTTCTCAGCAATCCAAGGTGAAGGATTCAAAACTTTAGAAGAAGGTCAAAAAGTTTCTTTCGAAATCGTTCAAGGTGACCGTGGACCTCAAGCAGCTAACATCGTTAAATTATAATTTTTAACTCAATAGCTTTTAAACTGTGGATAGAATATCTATTCACAGTTTTTTTATTGCATTGAATTAGTCTAAAAATGGTATTATCTGTATATATTTATTGTATAGAGGAAAATGTATTTCCGTTTTTTTTATTTGACCTAGCTGTTATAGGTGATGAAAAAGAATGTTTTTATAAATCGATGATGAGGGAAGGGAGGGAACTCCTTAAAAAGTGAATCTATTAAAGACGACTACTATCTACTCTTTTACAATAATTAATAAGTAATGAAGAATTACAAGATTGACTTTTAAAAACTAAGGAGTACAGACCATGATAGATGAATTAATGCGATTATGTATTCAAGAAGCAATAACAGGTGTAAATCAAGGAGAGGGCGGTCCTTTTGGTGCAATGATTTTAAAAGATAATGTAGTTGTGTCCCAAGCACATAATACAGTTTTAAAAAGTCATGATCCTACAGCACATGCGGAGATCAATGCAATTCGTCAAGCGTCAGAAAAATTACACCGTTTTGATTTGAGTGATTGTATCTTAGTCACATCCGCTGAGCCATGTCCGATGTGTTTATCAGCGATTATGTGGGCGGGGATAAAAAAGGTTTATTATGGCTGTACTGTACATGATGCAGAAGAAATAGGTTTTGCAGATGAATTTATTTATGATTATTTCAAAGATCGTTCAATGGAAAGTGCACCAGTTGTTCTAGAAGAATTATTAAGAGATGAAGCATTACAAGCGTTTAAGGTATGGAAACAAAAAGAAGATAAAATTCCATATTAAGAGAGATGAATGGGAGGAAAGTTAATGTATGGAACGGATAAGTTATGGAATGCCTCAGCTCATCGAGCTAAACCAAATTGAAGAAAATGTTCAGCTTTGTTCACAACTTGGATTAGACTTTATCGAATTAAATTGTAATTTACCATCCTGTCAACCTGAAACAATTAATGTTCAATATTTAAATTTATTAAAATCACAATATAATATCTCTTTTACACTCCACTTACCAGAAGATCTTGATTTAGGACATTTTAATCGGCATGTTCGTGAGGCACATTTAAGAGTTATTGAAGAGGCGATTGGTGTTGCTGATCGGTTAGGATGTAAGATTTTAAATATTCATATGAATCCAGGGCCTTATGTGACACTACCAAAGGAGAAGGTACAATTATATGATAAATATGAGCAACTTTATTTAGAAAATCTGAAATCGAGTATGGAGTTAATTGATATTTGGCTAGGTGGGACTGGTGTTTTAATTGCCATTGAAAATACTGGATTATTTAATCGTCCTTATATTCAAGCATCTGTTAAGCAATTATTAAAGAGTCGACGTTTTTGTTTAACTTGGGATGTCGGACATGATTATAGTTCATCTCATGCCGATCGTGACTTTTTATTAGAACACCAATTAGATATTAAACATATTCATCTACATGATGCAAAAGGAAAAAAAGATCATTTAGCTCTTTATAGTGGTGAAGTAGATTTGAAAGAAAAGTTAGAGATAGCAAAGAAAAATCGAGCTAGTGTTTTAATCGAAGTCAAAACAAAAGAATCATTAATTCAATCAGTGGATCGATTAAAACAAAATTATATATTCAAATAAAAAACCTCCAAATTGGAGGTTTTTTCATTGTGAAAATTCTGATTCAAAAAATTCGATTTTAGCTTGTAAAATTCGTTCAAGGCCTGAAATAGCTTGAGAAATCTCAGCTAAACAAACCTTTGCATTATATAACTCGTCTGGAGTGATTCCTTGGGAGTTAATAATAGTATTTAAACGTTGTGATTCATTATGAATCACATCTGAAAAAAAAGATTCTTGTAAAGCAATTGAGGCAATTAGATTATTAATTGCTTGATTATGATTTGATTGATCAGATGATAACATATAAAGTTCCTCCTTATTGCCATGATTAAAATGAAAGTACTTATAGTTTAGTTTATGCGAACAAAAATAAAGGTGTTATATAAAGAAGCATATTTTCTAGCGCATAACTACCTTTATTTGATAAATACTAAAGATAAATCTATCAGGAGGTGAAGTTATGAGTCCAAAAGAACTTTTATATATTGAAGATGCATTAGGACATGCTCAACATATGGAGAAAAAATGTCGCCAATGTGCCACTCAAATTCAAGATCAAGAATTAAAACAAGTGGTAGAACGCTTAGCTAATAAACATAAAATGATGATCAATGAGTTTTATCAATTATTAAATCAATAAGGAGGGATTAAGATGAATGATCGCGATTTAATGGAAGATGTCCTTTTAATTCTTAAGGGTGCAGCTGATTTACACTTACATGGAACAATCGAATCTTCAACATTAAATGTTCATACTACATTTAATAAAGTATTAAACGACACATTATCAATGCAAAATGAAGTTTATAATTTAATGTCTCAAAAAGGTTGGTATCCAACTCAACCTGTTGAACAACAAAAAATTGATCAACTTAAACAAAAATATGCCCAAGCAGCGGGACAAACACAAACTCAAAACTAATTTTAATTTAGAAGAGATTCACTCTAATAGTGAATCTTTTTTTATAAGCTTAAGAGATTCATGATTTTAAGTAGGATATAAGAAGTTCCGAATAGCTTTTTATTGAAGATTGATTCATAATTTTATTGAGCCATTTTTAAATTAATAATTGGAAAATATTATAAATAAGATAAAGTGAGTGTTTATATGTTTAGAGTTTGTTGGCATTAACTAAAAAAATATGGTATTTTTATAGATGATACAAAAAAGACCTAGCAATATTAAATAGTTTAGAGGTGAATTGATTGTTCTTAACAGTTGGAGACAAAATACGCCGTATAAGGCAACAATTTAACTTAAAACAGGGGGTCTTTAAACAATTTGGGATTACTCAACATTACTTAAGTATGATTGAGACAAATAAGCGTCAAGCACCACAAGAGACACTAAAAGATATTTATGAGGCATTATTAATATTAACAAATGGTGAGGTTGAGTCCCTTTATACCTTTGAAGCGTTTTGTATGCCAATTGAAGTACAAGCTAAATATTGGCTGAAAGAACAGTTGAATTCGAATCACTTCTCTGAAAGATATGAATTGTTAATATCAATTGCTGAAAATTATTGTTTAGCTGAAGGTGAGGTAGCTATTAATAAAAAAATGGCAAAGTACTATTTTAAAATAAACGATTATAGTACAATGGCACACTACTATCGTCGTGCAATTGCGTGCTCGATGAAGCATAAATTAAACCCTGCTCATTTACATATGGAGTTTGGAAGATATTCGCTAACAATAGGACATTACGATGAGGCGGTTTTAAATCTATGTTTAGCTACTACTTCTGCTCAATTGTTAACTGAAAAATCATTTATTATCTATGATGCTCAGATTTTTCTAGCTGTAACGTATCATCGGATGAAAGAGTATGAACTCGGATTAGAAGTTATTAATCATTTATTGATGCAAGAAGAAGAGTTAATAGAAGGGCGCTATATTGGTGCTCTTGTTGTAAAAGAGATGTGTGTTAGAGGTATCAAAGGACCTGAAGAGTCTAGAAAGTATTTATTGAAACTCTTAGATTCTGATCAACTAAAGCAATATCCTCAGCATTTACACTATGTTTATCATACGTTAGGGTGGAATTATATAGAGGCTAAAAAATATGATGAAGCGCTAGATGTTATGCAAAAAGCCTTACCATTACGCGAAAACGAATCTGATAAAGCATTAACTACGTTATTAATTGGACATATTAATTTTGAAATAGGTGAATATGAAATAGCTCAAAGTTATTATGATCAGACAAAGGAGCGTATTTTTTCATCAAACAGTCTTAGAACAAAAAGGTTATGGATTGATGAGCAGTTAGACTTATATTGCAGACTAAATCAAATTGAAGAAATTAAACAATTATTTGCAGAGTTAAGACAACTAGTTAATGAGGGGAAGTTCCCAGAATCGATGTTATATGAACTAAAGGCTAGTATTTATAAAAGGTTTGAAGGACAGATACTTGTTCGTAGAGAAGAATATCGATTTCTTCATGATTTTTTTGCCCTTTAAAAATATCACAAAATATCACAAACAACTTGTGATATTTTTTTTGTATTTTTATTCATTATTATATAGTATGATAAATGTGTACAAAGGGTAATGTACATTAGGGAAGATTTGACTAAATTATTTAATTTGGGAGTAAATAATTTAGCGTAGAAAGTTATTTAAAAGGTGGGAGTTTTAAATAACTTGAGTATGGGTAGAAGTGTTCTCATTCTTTTTTAATCATTATGAGTTAGTATAGGGGTATATTAATTCATCTAAAAATCCGTTTAATGTGGGAGTTAAGCGGATTTTTTTTTATTTAATCGAAAAACTAAAGTATATAAGTCCAGATAAATTTTCTTCATAGAAAATTTAAGCCCTACTAGCGGTAG
>JAUMTV010000148.1:1242-6860 GCA_030531025.1 Turicibacter sp. | reverse complement strand
ATATAGTTAACATGAACTCAAGACTTTCTTCTTGTCGAAGGGTGTTACTAAACATGGTCATAATTAAATCACTCGTATCGATTCCATACGATTCAAGTATGGCATTTCCTGCTAGCTGAATACCGTAAGTCTTTCCATCAGTTGCAATGAAGTGTTTATTGTCATCCACTTGATTGAGTAAATCTGTTTCATCTAAAGGCTGAAAGATTCCTTGTTCAAAAAAATAAGAAAAATCATCCCGATTTAAAATAAAAACATCCAGCTCACTCGCCGCGAGTTGAGCAATAAACTTCTCTAAGTAAACTTGTGTTAACTCATTATAATGATTTTCTACTTGCCCAAATGGATAAGCAAAAATTTTAACAGTCTCGTTTTTGATATCACTTGCATGATAAGACGTCGTCAGTTCTTTTTCAAGATCCGTCCAATCTGTTGTTTCATTAACTGGTTGTGACAATACAAGATTTAATAAAATATCCGGTTGATGACGCATTTCAAAAAAGACACTACTGATGAAGACCACCATGAAGCCCGCTACAATGACATGATAGCGATAATAATCCCAAAAATAACTCATGCGTTGTTTTCTTGTCATCTCTTTTAAATTCACGTTTTGTTTCTTCATTCCTGATCCCCCTGTTTTACCGATAAACTCATTTTACCAAATAATCCAGAGAATTTCGAGCGAAATGTAAGTGTTTTCTGATTTTATACAATTCAACTACATTTAGCTTCTTGTATCACTTTATCGTCGATTTATTTCTTTTATCAACTTTATAAAAGGTTGTTGTTTAGGACTCAATCTCAAAGACAATAGACTCATATGGTCGTAAGCTTAAACATCCAAGTTGAGTCGATGAATCTTTATAATTAGATAATAGAATCTTCTTAGCCGTCCATTTTGTTAAACAAATAATAGCTGGTTGTTCAAAGAAGTTTGAAACAACTAATAACTTTTTATTCTCATACGTTCTTAAATAAGCATATACATTTGGGTGATGCTCGTTTAAAAGCGTATAATCTCCATAAACAATCACATCTTTATACGAACTAAAGCGTCTTAATTCAATTAACTGACGATAATGTTGTAAAATCGAATCAGGATCTTCCACTTGATTTTTCACATTAATATATTGATAGTTTTGATTTACTTTAATCCAAGGAGTCCCCGTTGTAAAGCCAGCATTTTCTTCATCATTCCATTGCATCGGTGTTCGTGCGTTATCACGTGACGTCACATTAATGTAGCGTTTAATTAATTCATCTGGATAATTTTCTTCTTTTAAACGTTGAATCTTCTCAAGTGTTGATACATCGCGATAGTCTTCTAACTGATCATAATTCGCATTGATCATTCCAATTTCTTCTCCATTATAAATAAAGGGTGTTCCCCACATCATTAACAGCGTCGTTGCTAACATTTTTCCAGATTCTTTATGATAATGAACAGGTTCTCCATATTGAGACATCACACGTGGATGATCATGATTTAACCAATATAATGGATTCCACGCTTTCTCATAAAGACCTGACTGCCATTTTTTAAACACCTGTTTTAACTCAATTAAATTCGTACGGTTACTCCACTTTTCATCTAATGAATCAAAACCTTTATTTAACCAACAATGATCAAACGTAAACACCATATCTAACTCCTGTGACTGTGTAGCTGCATATTTTAACGCATCTTCAACGCCAGCTCCTCCTCCGACTTCTCCAACTGTAAAAATATCATATTTTGAAAGAACTTTCTCATTTAACTCTTTTAAATACGTATGGACACGTGGTAAGTTCGAGAATTTAGACCAATCTTCTTTATATTTTCCATGACTATAAATCGTTGAATCACTAAATGTAAAATCACGATCTAAGTGTGCAACAGCATCAACGCGGAACCCATCGATTCCTAAATCAAGCCACCAAGTAACCATTTCATATAATGATTCACGCATTTTATCATTAGACCAGTTTAGATCAGGCATTTTTCTTGAAAAAATATGCATATAATATTCGTTTGTAACCTCATCTTTTTCCCAACAAGACGGTGTAAAAAATGACGCCCAGTTCGTTGGCTCTATTTCATTTCCCCATTCATCTACTTTTCCTTTTTGCCATATATAGTAGTCACGATAAGGACTATCAACTGATTTTCTTGCCTCAACAAACCATGGATGTTCATCACTTGTATGATTTAATACTAAATCCATCACAATTTTAATGTCACGTTTTTTAGCTTCTTCTAATAATTCTTTAAATTCTTCGATTGTTCCAAATTCTTGAGCAATTTGATAATAATCCGATACATCATATCCATTATCATCCATTGGTGACTGATAAACAGGACATAACCAAATAATATTGATTCCTAAATAAGCCAAATAATCTAGTTTACTAATAATCCCTTTTAAATCACCAATTCCATCTCCATTGCTATCACAAAAGCTTTTTGGATAGATTTGATATCCTACGCCTTCTTTCCACCATTTACGTTCTGCTCCTGTCATTAACTTCATCCCCTCTTAGCTTTTGTTAGTTACAGCACCATTTTATCATAGGTCTTAAGCGCTATCTAACCCTTCCTAACTGTAATCGATTCCATGTTATTGCTTTATTGGTCTAACTTCTCATTTTTGTGTCAGATGTAACTGACAAAGCACTGTCACAAATTCTATATCATGAGATGAAAGCACTGACTAGCATCACTCAAATGACACACCTTTGTTTAAATATCTCTTCATTAGTTTATGAATACCTGTTTTTGAAACAAATTGATGACAATTATATAAAACAGCAGGCTATCTAAATGACGTGATCCCTCAGTTTATTCTAAAATTACCTATCATCGCTCTACTTTTCTTAGCTCTTTTCTTTTACCAGCATGATAATTATTACCAATCTTTATCTTCCTGATTAATATTTGTTTCAAAGCGATAGATTAATAATCAAACGTTATCCATTACTATAAAATTCACCATTTATACATTATATCCATAATTATTCCTCTCAAATGTTTGAATATTACATATTTTGTCATTTTTTTGACACATTTTATGATTTTTCGTTCATCTTTGTTAAAAAAAACACAAAAATGACTTACATTATTATTATTTTACTGTTAAAATATTGTTTGTCTTTTAGATACAAAATTAACCGTAGGGGGTACAAACACATGTTAAAAGGTAAACTTTTAATTGCATTAGCATCAGCCGTCTTATTCTTAGGTGCTTGTTCAAACGAAGCTCCAAAAACTGATGCACCACAAACAAATCAATCAGCAGAGTCTGAAAAAGGTGAAGGATTCACTGGAGCTTTAACTTATGAAACATTAGCTGATCCAACTGGAGCTTCAACTGATGTGGTTTCAATCGTGATGGAGTTTGAAAACGGAAAGCCTACTTCAGTAGATATCGATGTTTTAGTTGACGGTAAAACATCTAAAAAGGCAATGGCTGCTAGCGGTGAATACGTAATGAGTCAAGAAGAAGGTGCATTACAATGGGATGCACAAATTGAAGCAGTAGAAAAGTTCTTAACAGAAAATGACTTTGATACAACAAAAATCAACATCACTGATGATGCTGGACATACAGATACATTAACAGGAGTATCAATGAAAGTTGGTTCTTATGTACAATTAGTACAAGAATTCATGGATAAAGTAGCTGCAGGAAAAACTGAGTTCGAATTCTCTGGAGTTAAAGAAACTAAAATTGAAGGTGAAAAAGGAACTGACGTTATCCAAATCGTTTACAATAACGGAAAACCAGTTAACTTAAACATCGACATGATTCAAGAAGATGGATCATCTAAACGCGAAGCTTCTGAAGCTGGAACTTATGACATGGGTGGAGAATTAGCTTGGCATGAGCAAATGGACTTATTAGAAGACTTCATCGTTGCTAACAACTTCGATTTAGAAAAAGTAACATTAACTGATGAAGATGGACACACTGATGCAGTAACTGGTGTATCAATTAAAGTTGGTTCTTACTTACAATTAATCGAACAAGCTTTAGAAAATAAATAATTTCTTATTTAAGAATAGATAGAAAAAAGGTGTAGAATGATGATTCTACACCTTTTTTTGTAGTTGTTTTAATCAATTAAAACCAGAAAGTGTTGTTTCTACAGCAACATCTACAGCGATTTTGACGACGACAAGCGCAACATCCGCGACGAAATCCTTCACGTAACCCTTGTTGAAAAGCACAGCGAGTACGCCAACAGCAATTTTGACGGCATTGACAGTTGCTAGATCCTTGATTACTGTATCCACAAGATGTTGTTGAATAAGTATCAGTACCGCTTGTATAATTGTTCATCGTATCAGCAGCATAATTCCCCATCAATTCATTAGAATAGTTGCTCATGAATTCAGTGTCTGTGCTATATGGTGAAGTAGTCGTTCCTTGATTACCATATAATTGATAAACAGATCCTGTTGCAAACACATTTCCTGTTGCTAATACTTCTTTATCTATCACCATTGGACGTTCATGAGGTTTTAGAGGAGGTTTTTTATCTTTTTCTTTTTCTCGATCCTCTTTTTTACCTCTTCTTCGTTCTTTCTCATCTTCTTTTTTATCTCGGTGTTTTTTACAACCTTCTTTTCTGTCAGAGTCTTTATGACGGTCTTCTTTAGTGTCATAGTTTCTTTCATAATCTTCTTCTTGATCATATTCCCAGTCGTTGTTTTGTTCAAAACTAAAACTTTCATCACAATCAAGATATCTAGTCGTAATATTATAGTTATTATACATTTGATTATCCCCTTTGTTCGTTGTAATTTCAACTACAGTATAACTTATTCATTTATAAGAATAATGGATATAGTTTGGCCTATAGACACTATTAATTATAGAAAATTCTCAAACTTAATCGGCTAGTAACAAGAAAAATGATTCATACTATTACTGTCAAATAGCAACTGAACATCGGTGCACCTCCTTCCTCCACTTACTCTCTAAGCGTAAACAAATATTATCTTGATTTAGTCATTTGTAGGGAAACATTTTATGATTAGCAATGACTTGGTTTATTTATTTTATAGTCATCTAATGACCATGAACTGATTGATTAGTCACATCAAACGAATTTTAATGACTTTAGTCAAATCCTATTATCAAAAAAGCCCTATATAACTCGTCACGATAACAAGTCATATAGAACTCACTTTTATCAATCAATTAGTGCTTAAAACAAAAAGAAATCATCAGCTGTATTCATGTTAGCATTTGTAGTTGAATTATTAGCAATGAATCCGCTATTTCCTGAACAACATCCGTTAGATGATGAACTATAACATCCATTGTTAGATCCTTGTCGGTAACCATCTCGAAAACCTTGATTGTAGCCTTGACGAGACCCTTCTCGATAACCTTGTTGATAAGCTCGACGAAAGCTATCTCCTCCACTCGTTGTTGATGTTCCATTCGTACTTTGTGTACTTGCTGCATTTGAAATCAAATCTTGATTACTAATTGTGGAAGTATTTAACCCTCCCACACGGTAAACATTACGTGTCGCAAATACATTTCCAGTTGCTAAAACATCTCCACTTGTGATTAGTGAGCGATCATCACGATCTCGACAATTTTCTCCATTATCACGGTCACAAC
>JAUMTV010000148.1:0-1142 GCA_030531025.1 Turicibacter sp. | reverse complement strand
TCCATTATCACGGTCACAACGGCGATTTCGTCTTCTACATCCGCAGTTATCATCGTCATTATCAAAATTAAAAATAGAATTAGGATCAAAATTGTTAGTATTTCTAGTATTATTATTTCTATTACGCATATTTCTTCAGCTCCTTTGAACATGTTAATTTCAACTACACTATAATTTATTCGTTGACTTTATTTTTGCATATGCTTTTATCAATATTCTTGCATGATGTTGATATTTATCATTTAACCATAGAAATCTCTAACATCTTTTGTTATAATGACCTAATGGATTAGAAAGAATATACAATAGAGGTGATCACCATGATGACGCAAAATAAAAAGCAATATGAAATCGATAATGATGTGGTTAAATTAACAGTTTTCAATAAAAAAGGAAAAGCCTTTACGGCCCAATTTGATTTAGAAGATCTTGAAAAAGTTAAAGCATTAGGTACCTGGTATGCCCAATGGAATAAAGACTTTAATAACTATATCATTCAAACAAGTACAGAAGTTATTCAAAAAGGTAAAAAGCGTTATATTAAACCTACGTTACAATCAACCGTCTTAGGAACAAGTCCTAACGCACCAATCCGTCATTTAAACGGTGATTTATTAGATAACCGTAAAGCGAACCTAGAAATTTATAACCGTCGTCAAATCAACGACTATGACATTTTAGAGAATCATGTCATTGCGATTCATTTAAAGGACCGCTACGGAAACTTAGTGAATAAAGCGTTAATTTCTGCTGAAGACCTCAATCAAGTGGTAAATGAAAAATATACATGGGTTTGCCAGAAAAAAGCAAATGGTCAACCCTATGCCATTGCTCATACGGAAGCAGGACGTGTTTACCTAGACACTTATTTAACAAACTGTCAGCCAGGATTCCGTGTTCATCATATTAATAAAAACCCATTAGATAACCGTCGTCAAAACTTAGAGGTTAAAGCACTAGAGGTCACTGAACCAACTGAAATCTAATAAAAAGCAACTGAAATCTATCAGTTGCTTTTTATGTTCGTTTAATGGTTATTTTCGCAGCTTAATAAGCTCGAGAAAAGATTTTTACTCACCTGAATCCTTTAATCGCTCAAAGAAGCTAAAGCACAGCTTTTTCCCCTATACCTCATAATAAAA
>JAUMTV010000147.1 GCA_030531025.1 Turicibacter sp. | reverse complement strand
ATAATTAATAAACAGTAAAAAACTATTTTTAATTATCAAGAATATTTTTAACTAAAAAAAGTAAACTAAAACTACAGAATTAGATTTTTTGACAATTCTGGGGATAATTATTGACTAATGATTATTTACAGTATAATATCTTAATTAAGTAAATACTTACGTTGAAAAGGAGAGTAACTTTTAATTACGATATAGCGAGTCGGGGATGGTGGAAGCCTGATACAGCGTTAAAAGTGAAGAACACCTTGGAGTTACTTACCGAAAGCAAAAGCAAAATTGTGAGTAGACTAAGTCGTAGATCCTGCGTTAAAGGTAAAGGGTAAGAACATCAGGTTCTTAAACTAGGGTGGTACCGCGGATCAACAGTCATTCGTCCCTTTTGGGCGAAGACTGTTTTTTTGTTGTCAAAAATTCATCAGCATGTATCAAGGTAATCTATTCTTATTTATCACACTAAAGAACTATATGAATGTTTTTTAGCTATAGATTAATAAAACACTATCATACAAAACAGATACAGTAAAAATATGAATTATAAAAAGTTAATCTTTAGTTAGTACATTTTCAACGTTTGTCATTGAATCCTATTTTCTATTTAGTTTCTAGCGAAATAGGATATGAATTAGTTATCCACAACAAACATTTTTAAGCTTATATAAGTTAAACAAAACTTTAAAAGAAAGATTTCAGCTTAGCCATAAATTAAAATAAGCTTTTAAAAGTATAAAAATTTAAATTATGGATAAGATTGATGCAAAAAAGACAACAAAAAATTCAATTCATTTAAAAGGAGGACATATAAATGGAAAAAATCGTTGTACGTCAATTATTTAGAAACTTAGACCGTTATGCTAATCAAGTTGTTGAATTAAACGGGTGGGTGCGTAATAATCGAGCTCAAAAATCATTTGGATTTTTAATGGTGAATGATGGATCATTCTTTGAAACTATTCAAGTTGTATATGAAGAAAATCTAGAAAACTTCAAAGAAGTTCAAAAATTCCGCGTTGGATCAGCAGTTACAGTTCGTGGATTAGTTCTTCCTACTCCAGATGCAAAACAACCATTTGAAATTAAAGCACAAGAGGTTGTTTTAGAAGGAGATTGTCCAGAAGATTATCCAATTCAACCAAAGCGTCACACAAAAGAATTCTTACGTGAAGTTGCACACTTACGTCCACGTACAAACTTATTCTCAGCGGTATTCCGTGTACGCTCTTTAGTGGCTCATGCTATCCACAGCTATTTCCAAGAGAAAAACTTTGTTTACGTTCATACTCCAATTATTACTGGGTCAGATGCAGAAGGTGCTGGAGAAATGTTCCAAGTTACAACGTTAGATTTTAATAACGTCCCACGTACAGAAGAAGGAGCAGTTGACTTCAAACAAGACTTCTTTGCTAAATCAACAAATTTAACTGTATCTGGACAATTAGAAGCTGAAACATTTGCATTAGCTCTACGTGATGTTTATACATTTGGACCAACATTCCGTGCAGAAAACTCTAATACACAACGCCATGCAGCTGAGTTCTGGATGATCGAACCAGAAATCGCATTTGCTGATTTACAAGATGATATGGACTTAGCAGAAGGTATGGTTAAATATGTAATCAACTATGTGTTAGAACATGCTCCAGAAGAAATGGCATTCTTCGATCAATTCGTAAGCAAAGGAGTTTTAGATCGTGTTAAAGCAGTAGCAGCGTCTGACTTCAAACGCCTTCCATATACAGAAGCAATCGAAATTTTATTACAAGCTGATAAAAAATTCGAAAATCCAGTATCTTGGGGAATTGACTTATCAACAGAACATGAACGTTACTTAACTGATGAAGTATTTAAAGCACCAGTTTTCGTAACAGACTATCCCAAAGATATCAAAGCTTTCTACATGCGTCTAAATGATGATCAAAAAACTGTTGCCGCAATGGACCTTTTAGTACCAGGTGTTGGTGAATTAATTGGTGGTTCACAACGTGAAGAACGTTTAGAAATCTTAGAACAACGTATGGATGAAATCGGAGTACCAAAAGAAGAATTAGATTGGTATTTAGATTTACGCCGTTATGGTGGGGTAAAACATGCTGGATTCGGTTTAGGATTTGAACGTATGATTATGTACATCACAGGAGTAGAAAATATCCGTGACGTAGTTCCATTCCCACGTACACCTAAAAACGCAGAATTTTAAGATAAAAAACTCTCGTAAAGTAAATGCGAGAGTTTTTTATGATTTTGTAAATAGAACTTGTGGATAAATACTTTATTTACTAATTATATTTTAAGTCAACTGTGGCTTATGATGCCAATAAGCTAGTCTCAATATATAAAAGCTAAAGTTCCCGCTACTAGTATAAAATCTTTCAATATAAGAATGTAATTGAAAAGAGTGAATAATCTAAGTGCATATCCTTTAAATCATTAGTCCATTTATTTTCTTAAAGATATTATTAGTAACATCGGTAATTAATATTCATAATAGTAATTTTTGAAAGTGATTGCTAATGATTAACTATTTTGATGTTAAAAGGTAGATTATATCGTATATATTTATAAAGTTATTGCAATAATCATATAGAATCGATAAAATAAATTGTGCTATAATTAGTAGATAAAATTACACATTATGGATGATGGTAAAATGAGTATGAATAAAATATCTGGATCAGTTAGTTTTTCTATGAAAGTTACTCAGGGACTTGATGTAACACAGACTAATTATGATACCTCAGGGATTCTTTATAAAAAAGCTGAAAAATACTATTTATTTTTCAATGAAACAAATTTTGATGATAATTCAATTACAAAGTGTAGAATTGAGTTTAATCACGAAGAAATTCGAGTTCGACGTGATGGACAAGTCATTATAGATCAAACATATAAAACTGGCCAATCTGTACCAGGCTACATTAAGACTGTTTACGGTCAATTAGATAGTGAAGTTAAAACACACTGTTATATGTTAGAAGCAAATGATACAGATATCCGGTTAACACTAGACTACGATTTATTTGTATCAGGTGAAAGATCAGGGAATTATAAATTAATAATTCAATTTAATAAGGAGGACATTTAGTATATATGATCCAAACATTAAAAGATAATCTAAGAAAAGAAATAAAAGAAGCTGTATTAAAGTGTGGATATATTCAACCAGAAGATGATTTTAATATTATTTTAGAAAACTCAAAAGATGTTAGTCATGGGGATTATTCTACAAACGTTGCTATGCAATTAACTAAATTAGCAAGAAAAAATCCACGTATGATCGCAGAAGATTTATTGAATAACTTTAATAGTGAGAATGCTAATGTTGAGAAAGTTGAAATTGCTGGTCCAGGATTTATTAACTTTTTTATGAATAAAAATGCATTTACTAAATCTATTAAAAATATTATTGAATTAGGAACTGACTTTGGTAAAAGTAATTCTGGAAATTCATTAAAATATAACGTAGAGTATGTTTCTGCAAACCCTACAGGCGATTTACATTTAGGTCATGCACGTGGTGCCGCATTAGGTGACTCATTATGCCGTATTTTATCAAAAGCTGGATATGATGTAACACGTGAATATTATGTAAATGATGCAGGAAATCAAATTCACAATCTTGTGATTTCTGCATATGCTCGTTATTTACAAGCATTAGGTAAAGATGCTGAAATGCCTGAAGATGGTTACCATGGTCCTGATATCATTTCATTAGGAAAAATGATGGCTGAAAAATATCAAGATCAGTTTGTAGATAAATTAGATGAAAATTATGACTTAATTCGTCAAATCTCTTTAGACTATGAATTAAATAAAATCAAAAAAGATTTAGAGATGTTTGGAGTTGAGTTTGATTTATTTACTAGTGAAAAAGCAATCTATGATAAAAACCTAGTAAAAGAATCGATTGATTTATTACAAGAAAAAGGATATATCTATGAACAAGATGGAGCAGTATGGTTCCGTTCAACAGATTTTGGAGACGATAAAGACCGTGTATTAAGAAAATCTGATGGATCATATACATACTTAACACCAGATATCGCAAACCACATTGAAAAATTAAATCGTGGAAATGATAAATTAGTAGATATTTGGGGTGCTGATCACCACGGATATATTGCACGTGTAAAAGCAGCAATGCAAGCTTTAGGATATGAAGCTGATAAATTAGAAGTCGATATTATCCAAATGGTTCGTTTAATTAAAGACGGAGAAGAATTTAAGATGTCAAAACGTACGGGAAAAGCTGTTACAATTCGTGATTTAGTTGACGAAGTAGGAGTGGATGCTGTTCGTTACTTCTTCGTAATGCGAAGCGGAGAAACACAAATGGACTTTGATTTAGATTTAGCAACTAAGAAATCAAATGAAAATCCAGTTTATTACGCACAATACGCGCATGCTAGAACATGCTCGATTTTAAGACAAGCAGAAGAAAAAGGATTTTCTGTAGCATTAAAAGATGAGTATGAATTCATTTCTCATGAAAAAGAATTTGAAGTTATTAAATTAATGGGAGAATTCCCAATGGTAATTGCGGATGCAGCTGCTAAACGTAAACCACATTTAATTTGTAACTATATTAATGATTTAGCAACGGCATTCCATAGTTTATATAATGCTGAAAAAGTTATTAATGAAGAAAATACTGAAAAAACAAATGAGAAATTAGCTTTAATTAAAGCATTAGAAATTACAATTAAAAATGCATTAGAATTAATCGGTGTAACTGCACCTGAAAGAATGTAATAAACTAGAGGAGGAATTAAAATGACAACACATAACGAAGATATGTCAATGTTAGAAGTAGCAGAGTTACTAATCCAACGTAAAATCAAACCTCAAAAGTTCGAGAAAATCGCTAAAGAAGTATGTGAAATTATGGGGTTAACAGATGAGGAATTCCAATCTAAATTAGCACAGTTCTATACTGACTTAACATTAAGCGGTAAATTCGTAACTGTTGGTGAAGATAAGTGGGACTTAAAAGCTCGCCAAAAATACGAAGTAGCTAATTATGATACATATGATATTGACTTTGATGATGATGAAATAGAAGCAATCACAACAGATGGCTTCGATGCATATGATTCGGAGATTGTTTATAAAGAAGACGATACAGACAAAGATGAGAATGATGACTTCGTAGATGAAGAAGAAGCAGAAGATGATTACAGTGATGAAAGTAATGCAGAAGTTGGAGAAGATTCAGATGAATTCGAAGGCTTAGCAATTTATCACGAAGATGAAATGGAATAATTAATTAAAATCTATTAAATAAGGGAGTATCTCGGCTCTTTGTCAAATAGTGTTGCTGATTAATTTGTAGCCTATTACAATAAACTACCGAATTGAAATCCTAGTAGCTATGCTGCTAGGATTTTTCTTTTGGGTTTAGTTAGATTTTGAATCATAAGAATTCTCGATTTGAAATGATAGAAGCTGCGATATCCAAACGCGATACGTTTGATGCCTTCAATACGACCATTAGTATAGGGAGTAGTCAGAGTATGGTAGATATAAGAAGTGTAGGTTTTAAAGGTTTGGAAAGCAGTCTGAAGCTCAGGAGAAATAAGTGGATGGTCTGTTTCGAGTAAGTGATTAAATCGAGTTAAGTTTTTCGTTTGAAAAGCGAAAAGTAGATCTTGATAAAGATCATAAGTTGCTTTCAGTCCAGGTGATAAATCGAGAAGGAAGTTTAAGATATCTATTTCACGCATCGGTTGTTTAAAACAATAAACAGACCGATAAGTTGTTGTATCAATAAGTGTATGTGATTTTAAAAATAATCGCCAGTAACGTTTGAATTTGCGTCCATGCTTTTTAAACATCTTCATCACGCGAATACGAGTTTTATTCAGTGCACGAGAGATATGTTGAACAAGATGGAACTTATCAAGGACAATTTTGGCATGAGGAAAAAGCTCCTTAATTAAGCTCATATAAGGAGCATACATATCAATGATAATATGTTTAACACGAGTACGAGCTGCTTCAGTATATCGTTTAAAGTATGCTTGAAGTGAGGTTAAACGCCGATCCTCGATGATATCAATGATTTGTTTAGTATCGGCATCACAAAAGATAAAAGACATATGACCCTCGGCAGATTTAACCGATTTAAACTCATCAAAACAGAGGTTTTCAGGTAAGAAGTTAAGGTTTAACGTTTGAGATTCATAGAAACTATGAATGATCCGATTAACGGTTGAATGAGAAACTTGATGGCGACGGGCAATATCGCACTCCGAAATTTTATTTTGAGCTTCTAAAGCAATCGCGTGTTTCGTATTGTAAGAAATATAACAGTTCTTTTCAACAATAGATGTTTTTAATGTAAAGGTGGATTGACAATGCCCACAATAATAACGCTGTTTCTTTAAAACTAAATAGGTATCATGGAGTGAGACTTTTGGAATGACAATTCGAGAAGTTTTAAAACCATGCTTTTTAAAATTGGAATCGAAAAGAGTTTCACAGTGTTCACAATGAGTGGGTTGATAAGATAAAATTCCTTTAAAAACAAAGCTAGTGATCCCATTTAATTTAACTTCTTCAAAATAATCTTCAGGAAAGATGATATTTTTATCTTTAATATTTAAAAATTTTCTAGTAGAATATGAGTGAGACATCAAAATTTATCCTTTCAATATTGTTTTAGCCGATAACATTGTAACAGGATAGAGACTTGATGTCTCTTTTTTTTGATGCCATGAAAAAGGCGTTGCTTAGTTAGCAACACCAAATATTATAGAACCAGTATCTCAGTTAGAGATGCTCCCTTTAATGTGCGCCCGGCATGGGTATTATCTAACGAGTTAAAGTCTCGAGTACGTCCAAGTAGCGGAAAGTACATAGCCAAGAGACTTGCG
>JAUMTV010000146.1 GCA_030531025.1 Turicibacter sp. | reverse complement strand
CGCTACTAGGGCTTAAAAATTTTCTATGAAGAAAATTTATCTGGACTTATATAATTTAGAAATTAATAAAAAAAACAAACTAAAACCGTTTACAAATGATAGCGTTTATGTTATTATAATCTTGTAAGTTAATTACAAACAAAAAATTACAATTAATTTAAGATTGTAACGGGAAAGCCGGCAACACTTGAATTAATGACAACTAATTTTAAAGACAGCAAAACGTCCTTTGTGATGAGGGGATGTAGCGTGTTTGTTTTTAAGGTAGTCATTAATCGGGTGTTGCTTTTTTGTTTTTCAAATAAAGCTATTGGGGGCATGTCGACAACTTTTAATAGCTCTAATATCAAAACTATATATTAGAGAGGAGACTCAATATGAGTTATGAGGTTTTAGCAAAAGAAATTATTGAAAAAGTAGGGGGCGCATCAAATATTTCAGCGGTTGCTCACTGTATGACACGTTTACGTTTTAATTTAAAAGACGATTCAAAAGTGAATCTAGAAACAGTGAAAGCAATTGATGGTGTTGTTGGAGCAGTTAATAAAGGAGGCCAATTTCAAGTCATTATTGGAACACATGTTTCAAAAGTCTTTGACGCCATTCAAGCGGTAGGGAATTTTGATCAATCATCAAGCGATGAGCCTGAAGAAAAGAAAAGTGTAGCTAGTCAAATTTTAGATGCGATAGCAGGAACATTCTCACCGATTATTCCAGCCATTGCAGGATCTGGGATGATCAAAGCATTACTGGCCGTATTAACAACATTTAATTGGTTATCAACGGATTCACAAACGTATTATATTTTAAACTTTGTATCGGATGCGACCTTTTACTTTTTACCATTTTTATTAGCTTTTTCAGCTTCAAAGAAATTCAAATGTAGTCCATATGTAGCTGCAGCATTAGCTGGGATTTTATTACATCCGAATTTGGGAGCTCTAGCAGAATTAGGTAATCCAGTTCAATATTTTGGGTTACCTGTCACATTAGCGACATATTCATCTTCAGTTATTCCAATTATTTTAATTGTTTGGGTTCAATCTTATGTAGAGAAATATGCTAAAAAATATTCCCCAAATTCAGTTGAGATTTTCTTAGCACCAATGATTACAATGCTAGTGATGTCAATTTTAGCATTAGTTGTTTTAGGTCCTATCGGAGCTATTGCAGGAGACTACTTAGCACAAGGATTTACTTTCTTAGATGAAAAAGCAAGCTGGTTAGTACCAACAATCATTGGAGCACTTTGCCCATTATTAGTCATGACTGGAATGCATTACAGTTTAGTGCCTATTTGTTTAGCTCAATTAGCGACTTTAGGATATGATAGTTTCTTATCGCCAGGAATGATGGTTTCAAATATTGCTCAAGGGGTAGCCGCAGCAGTTGTTGCCTTTAAAGCAAAAGATCAAAATATGAAATCAATTGCAGCATCATCTGCGATTACAGGTGTGATGGGGATTACAGAACCAGCTTTATACGGGGTTAACCTCCCACTTAAAACACCACTTTATTCAGCGATGATTGGTGGGGGATGTGCCGGGTTATATGCAGGAATTACTGGAATTCGTGCTTTTGCTTCTTCAAGTCCCGGACTAGCAGCTTTACCTGTGTTTATCGGTGGAGAAGGAATGAGTAATTTTATTAATGCGATTATCTCTGTTGCCATTGCCATTGTTGTTACAGCAGTTGCTGCGCTTGTATTAGTTAAAATTGAAGTACCAGAATCAAAAGAAAATGAGATTAAAGAAGCAAAAAAAGATAACATTCAGTTAAATAAAAAAGTCATTATTCAATCACCAATGATAGGAACTATTTTACCATTATCACAAGTGAGTGATGAAGCTTTTGCTAGTGAAGCAATGGGAAAAGGAATTGCCATCATTCCAGAAGAGGGGAAAGTTTTCTCACCAGTTGATGGTACGATTGCCATGGTATTTGGAACGAAACATGCGATCGGTTTAGTGAGTGAATCAGGAGTTGAAGTGTTAATTCATGTAGGAATTGACACGGTTAAATTAAATGGACAACACTTCAACGCATATGTAGAGTCAGGTCAAGTGGTTAAAAAAGGTGACTTATTATTAGAGTTTGATATGGATGCCATTAAAGAAGCGGGATTTTCATTAGAAACACCAGTGATTATTACGAATACACAGCAGTACTTAGATATAATTGAAACTGAAGAATCATTAATTCAAGTAAATAAAGAACTATTAACGATCATTAGTTAATTTGAAAGTATAGGGGGAAGAAAGATGAATCAAATGAAATTTCCAAAAAACTTTTTATGGGGAGGCGCAGTAGCTGCCAACCAATGTGAAGGGGCTTATAATATCGATGGCAAAGGATTATCTATCCAAGATATTATGCCAAAAGGAATTGTAGGACCAACGACAGAAGAACCAACAGAAGATAACTTAAAATTAGTCGGAATCGATTTCTATCACCGTTATGCAGAAGATATTAAATTATTTGCAGAGATGGGATTTAAAGTGTTTCGTTTATCAATTGCCTGGTCACGAATTTTCCCAAATGGTGATGAATTAGAACCAAATGAAGCAGGACTTGCTTTTTATGATAAAGTGTTTGATGAATGTTTAAAATATGGGATTGAACCATTAGTGACATTATCTCACTATGAAACACCTTTACATTTAGCCCGTCAATACGATGGATGGCGAAGTCGTGAACTGATTACCTTCTTTGAACGTTATTGCCGTACAGTCTTTACACGCTATAAAGATAAGGTAAAGTACTGGTTAACATTCAATGAAATTAACTGTATCTTACATTATCCATTAATGGCGGCCGGGGTCATGACACCAAAAGACGAGTTAACAACACAAGATTTATATCAAACGGCACATCATGAATTAGTCGCCAGTGCGTTAGCCGTTAAAATTGGTCATGAAATTAATCCAGAGTTTAAAATTGGATGTATGGTGATTGGATTACCAAATTATCCAATGACTCCAAACCCAGATGACATCATTAAAATGATGGAAGAAGATCGCGCGAATATGTTCTTCACAGATGTTCATGTTCGTGGAAAATATCCAAGTTACACAAAAAAATTATTAGAGAAGTTAAATATTCAATTAGATATCACACCAGAAGATGAAGAAATTTTAAAACACACTGTTGATTTCTTATCATTCTCTTACTATATGACAAAATGTGTGGCGAAAGATGAATCAAAATATGATCAAATTAGCGGGAATATGTCACTTGGAATTCCCAACCCTTATTTACAAGCGTCAGATTGGGGATGGCAAATTGACCCACAAGGATTACGTTACATGTTAAATTACTTCTATGATCGTTATCAAATCCCACTATTCATCGTCGAAAATGGATTAGGAGCAGTTGATGAATTAGTCATTGGTGAAGATGGACAACCAACGGTTAATGATGATTACCGTATCAATTATTTAAATGACCATTTAGTTGAAGTGGCAAAAGCAATTGAAGACGGAGTCGAATTAATGGGATATACGACATGGGGATGTATTGACTTAGTTAGTGCCTCAACGGCGGAGCTAAAAAAACGTTATGGATTCATTTATGTCGATCGTCAACAAGATGGAAGTGGAACATTAAATCGCTATAAGAAAAAATCATTCAACTGGTATAAAGAAGTCATCATCACAAACGGTGCTAGTCTTTCTAAGTAATAGTGAAGAATAGAAAGAACAAGAAAGGTTAAGCTTAAAGTGCTTAACTTTTCTAGGGATAAGTAGATAACTCCTATTTATCTACTTATCCCTAGAAAATCAAAGTTGATTTTCTAATACGTTTTTTAATACGCAATAATAAACGCCTTAAAATAGTAGTCACGAGGATGACTACTATTTACAAATGAAAATATTTTTCACATTCAATATAGAAATCTAAACATGGGATAAGCATGCCATGTAAGGCAGATTATAGTCCAGCTAAACGTTTTTTACATCGTAAAAAACTTATCTGGGCTTATATATTTTGTGCATATGATGAACATGATATAATTGAAGAAAAAGTTGGTTATTTGAGATGGGTTATTACATCAAGGGGGAGATCAATCATGATTATTAAGAAGATATTTAATAATAATGTCTTATTAGCAGAGAATGAAAAACAATTAGAGATGATTTTACTTGGTAAAGGAATTGCCTTTGGTAAAAAAGCTGGTGATTGCGTTGATGAAAGTAAGATTGATAAGAAGTTTACGATTGATTCTGAAGAGTCTCGATCAAAGATGATTGAGTTACTACGTGAAGTTCCAGTTAATCATTTAGAGCTAAGTACAAAGGTGATTAAGGCTGCAGAAGCGAAGCTAAACGCTACATTCAATGATAGTATTTATATTGGGTTAACGGACCATATCAATTATGCGCTTTTTCGCTATAAACAGGGAATGTCTCTTAAAAATGCAATGCTTTGGGAAGTGAAGAAATTCTATCCGAAAGAATATCAAGCGGCTCTTGAAGCTGTTAAAACGATCGAGTACTATGAAAATGTCAAGCTCCCTGAAGATGAGGCAAGCTTTATTGCGCTCCATTTTGTAAATGCCCAACAAGATGGGGATAATATGAAAGCCACATTAGAAGAGACACAGATTATTCAAGATTTACTCAACATCGTCAAATTTCATTATCAAATTGAACTTGATGAAACATCACTAAACTATAATCGATTTGTCACCCATATCCGCTACTTCATTCGTCGTTTATTAAATCAAGAACTCAATCAAAATGAAGATGATGAATTTTTATTTTTACAAGTGAAAGAAAAATATCCGAAAGCTTACGAATGCGCTCAAAAAGTAGAAAAATATCTCACGAAAAAATTTAACATTGAATTAACGTACGATGAACTCCTCTATTTCATCCTTCATATTAATCGTGTTGCTAGCCGAGTAGGGAAATACTAGAAAGCCTAAACCATTGAGTTTAGGCTTTTTTTCAAGGTTATTTTAAGGAAAGTTTTTTATAATGAAGTCTATCACTGATCTTTAAAGAATAGAATAAGAAGTGAAAGCTCAGACTCCCATTTATTTCTGATTGTTTTAGCTCGATTTTTGTAATACGATTTATAATGAGGTCAACAAAATAAATCCTATTATTAGTGTGGGAGAATAACCTTTAATGTAGGGAGGAAACCAAGTGCTAAAACAGAAGAATATAATAAAGTTTCTACGAACAAATTGGTATTATAGTGTTTGGATTATCTATTCCTTTGTATTAACATTCATTATACAGTGGATTCAATTAAAATCATTAACAAATGTTTTTCAATATATACATGAAAGTACCTTTTATTTTTCGGTTAATTTTGGAATTGTCCTAACAAGTATGAGCCTCGTTTTATTAGTTAAACGAAAAGTATTTATATTTTCGCTCTTCACATTTTTATGGGGCTTTTTATCGCTTGCCAATGCGATCGTGACCCATTTTCGTGGGACACCGCTGATGTTTTCAGATGTTTTCTTAATTAAAGAGGCTGCTAAGTTAATTGATTTATATTTTACCCCAACGATTATGATTGGCTTTGTGGTCGTTGTTGCTATCTTATTCATCATCATGGGCTTCTTATTTAAGGTTAAATCATCGGTTAAAAAGATAGATTATGCGATTTGGGGGATTGTCTGTTCATGTGCCATTTTAGGACTGTATGTAGTTGAGGAAAACGACTGGATGGCACCGATGAAGTCTAATTATACAAAAAGCTATCAAACATATGGCTTTTCATATTCTATTTTAAATACGACTTATCCTTATTTAGGATCTAATCAGGTCGTTTATAATGATGAAAATATGGATGAGATTATGAGTGCAATGGCTTTACCAGTTGCAGCATCTGATCTACGTTCAACTGTCGACTCAGAAGCTCCGTATAATTTAATTGTTATTCAGTTAGAGTCGTTTATGGACCCGTTATTAATACAAGGTGCCGAGTACAGTGAGGTCCAATTGCGACCTTTCGTGCATTAACCGAGGTTTCACCTCATGGTTATATAAAGGTTCCTACCTTTGGTGCCGGGACGGTCATGACAGAGTTTGAAGTATTAACTTCAATTTCTATGTCAGCTTTAAAACCAGGTGAAATCCCATATGATCAGTTGTTATGTACAACGCCTGTTCAATCGTTAGCAACTATTTTTAACTCATTGGGTTATCAGACGACCTTCTTGCATAACTATGAAGGGAATTTTTATAACCGTCATTTAGCCATTCGTAACTTAGGATTTGATGTATATGTCCCGCTAGAGTATATGGCTGGTGATCATGGGGTTCATCAAATTGATAAAACAGATGATGGTTTATTATTTGATTATGTCATTAAGTCATTAGAACAAAGTGAAGAACAAGACTTTATTTATGCCGTTACAGCTGGAACACATCAACCTTATAGTTTAACGGAAGGTGAAGATGCAGAAATTATCGTAAGCGGGACGCTAAGTGATGACTATCGATTACCATTACAAGATTACGTCAATCGAATGCACAGTTTAGATACACAAATTGCAAGAATTGTGGACTATATCAATCAGTCAGATGAACCAACATTACTTGTTTTCTTCTCAGATCACTTACCTAATTTATCAGCGGTAACAGATGAAAAAACATATGACTTAGATTTATATGTCACACCGTATTTGATTTATAGTAATGCACCATTAGAAGCTGCATTACCATATGATGATATGACATCGTATCAATTAGGAGCTTACGCGTTAAATTTATTAGGCATTCAAGAAGGAGCAATGCACAAGATTCATGACCTATATGCTGCGTCAGATGATTATCAAGAGACGTTAGACTTAGTACAAAAAGATTTATTATATGGGGAAGGCCGTTTTTATGAAGGGCGACTCCTTCCAACAAGCTCGAATCTTTTCTTTGGATTAGGTGAACTTCAAATAGAAGGGATCGAACAAGAAGGAGA
>JAUMTV010000145.1 GCA_030531025.1 Turicibacter sp. | reverse complement strand
AGAAGGTGCTGTTGATGCTTCTTGTAACATTTCTAAAATTTTTTCTCTTGAAATTGTATATGTTGAATCGTATGAACGTATAGATTTTCTTTCATGCATAATATTTTGTAAAGAATTATTTTTTAACATTGCTAATACCTCCTATACATTAACTTACTTTTAGTAAGCTTATTTTATGCTTACTAAAAGTAAGTTAATAAGTCAATACTATTTATGCTATAATAGGACTAGAAAAGGAATGATACTTAAAATGATGAAGTCTAATGAAATTAATCACTCATGCTATAAATCAGAAAATTTAAAAGATCTTTGTTCTAAATTCCACAGCACTATTGAACTTATCGGAAAGCGCTGGAATGGAATCATTATTTATCATCTCTTAGATGGTCCACTACGTTATCATGAATTATTAGATAAAGTAAATGGCATCTCTGATCGGCTTCTCATAGAACGCCTTCGTGAACTTGAAAAGGAAGGATTAGTCACTAAAGAAGTTGATCCTATCAATACGCGTAAAGTACAATATCAATTAACAGAGTTAGGTCAGCAACTTGAAGCAGTTATTCATGCTGTGATCACTTGGATTCTTGAACAATCTCATGAATAAACGATCGACATTAGTATGTATGCTAATGTCTTTTTTTATCCATTTTATTTTCTAACTAGATTATGGACAGTCTTATTTTCATCAACTTTCCATATAAATAAAAGAGCTTAATAGCTATAAATTCATTAGCTACTTAGCTCTTTCTACCTATTTATTAATAGTATTTACCACAAAGTCAATTGCTTCTTCTACGGTACCCATTTTTGTATCTAACATTTTTGATTTTGGATTAGCTGTAATAACCTCTACTTTATATGCTTCCCCTGTAAAACGAATACGATAGATTGTCTGCTTTTCTAAATCTTTTAGATCACAAATCGTTCCTTTATGATTTTTTACATCATCTAAGAACTCATGGATTACAATATCTAACCCCTTTTCTAATTTAAAAATATCTTTTTCTTTCGGTAAAGCTTTAATTTTTTCATTAATCAAATCCGCATTATATTTCAAAATTTTTCCTCCTTTATCCCTTTCATGTGTATTATATCACAATGATTGTGAAAAAAATCCCCTTTTGGAAAATGAAAACATTTTTTTGTTTTAATTTTTTTAAATAAAGACTATCTACTTAAAGAGATAGTTTGGTAATATCATATATAAATTTAGTATCTTTATCTTCTCGGAAATAAGAAGCGGTTCCCCATTTTGTACATATTCAATACATTCTTCTTTCTTAGTCCTCACTAATTCTAAGTTCATTGCACAAACGACAACTTTTACTCTACATATTTATTTTACTTTGAGTTCATATTTCTAAATCACTTAAATTTAACTTCTAGTGAGAAAAACTATGATTTATAAGTCTACTAATGTGACCTTTCTTTCATCTTCTTTAAAAGAAATTCAATTCCCTTACCGATTAGTTCACCACTCATCATTATGATGAACAGTGATAAATTGGTTAATAGAATATAGGCATATATAATGATAACTAACATAATCCAACCAACCATCCACATCAGTAGGTTACCAAATTTCTTTGATTCTGTTTCGTTCATTCCGCTATCTATATATAAACAGAAATAAAATCTACATTTATCACAACACACTAAATGTTTGATAGTTGTGCCGTGGGTCACCTACCATGCGAAGCATGTTTCCTCCACTGGTAGGGAGTTCAAGGCAGACTATAGTCCAGGGGTCACCTACCATGCGAAGCATGTTTCCTCCATTAGTAGGGCCTAAAAGTTTTTTACGATGTAAAAAACTTATCTGGACTTATATACTTTTTGGTCAATCGCATCAAGTGTCTCACTAAAAACTCCCCCTGTATAAGCACTTATCACACGGTCCAGTAAATAAATTAATCCAAATAAAAGTAATTGTTGACGATTAAAGCTGATGATATATAATGGAAACATTAAAAGTCTTAATAGTATCGTCATTATAATAATCAATTGATTTCTTTTCATTCAATCCTCTCCTATATTCAAGCTACATTCTCTTAAATATCTCATTTGATTTAACTATTCTACTATCTAACTATCGAATAATTATTGAGAGTTAAGTATAATTAATGGCTTATCATGTCTCAGAGTATATTTAAATTTTTTATTTACAAATTGATCCTCTCACCATATAATAAAAGTATCGAATAGGTGATGGAGTTCACCATTAACCGCGAAAGCTGATGACTCCTACTCTTTAATCCTTTTTTGTCATGGATTAAAGGGTAGGAGTCTTTTTTTACGAAAAATATAATGAGGAGGAAACGTTATGACATTAATCATAATTGTAGTTAGTTTAATTATTATTGGGGTACTCGCTAACTATTGTGGAAAACTAGTTGAGTATATTAAGTTACCTTCATTAATAGGGATGATGCTTCTTGGAATGTTTATTGGTCCAGCCTTTTTAAACCTTGTTCCTGAAGTAACTTTAGCTATTGCCCCTACTTTAAAAGATATCGCTCTAGTGGCTGTATTGTTTATTGGCGGACTTGGAATTAGTTTGGCTCAAATGAAACAAATTGGTCGCCCTGCAGTCTTGTTAAGTGCTGTCCCAGCAACATTGGAAGGATTTACGATTGCCATTATAGCAATGTTACTGCTTAATTTTAGTTTTGTTCAAGGAGCAATTTTAGGGTTTATTATTGCTGCCGTTAGTCCCGCTGTCTTAATTCCTTCAATGATTGATTTAATTCAACGACGTGTTGGAGAAGATAAAGCCATCCCACAAATGTTATTAGTTGGTGCCAGTGCTGATGACACGATTGCGATTACATTGTTTACAACATTTTTAAGTATTTATACGCAAGAGGCAAATAATGAAACAATCTCAATCCTTGTACAACTACTTATGATTCCATTAACTATTGCCATCAGTATTGCAACGGGGTTTATCATTTATAAACTTTCAAAACCAATCATTGAACGTATTCAATCGTCACTTGGAAAAGTAATCATTGCTTTTGGATTATGTTTAGTGATGCGTATCATTGAGAAGCAATTTTATCTTGAATTATTTAATTCATTATTAACAGTGATGATTTATGGATTCTTTATTCGTAACTATATCGTAAGTAGTTCTCAAGTAATTTTAGATCAAATGAATACGATTTGGAAAACGGGAAAGTTGTATTTATTTGCCTTTGTGGGAATGGCCATCAATCCAACACTTGTTGGAGAATTTTTCTGGATTGGACTAGGTATTTTATCTATTTCATTAACGATTCGTTCACTTGGAGTGCTTATTTCATTAATCGGAACGAATCTATCCTTTAAAGAAAGAGTCTTTTGCATTATTGCTTACTTACCTAAAGCGACTGTACAATCTGCTAAAGCAGCTATTCCACTGCAAATGGGAGTTGCAGGCGGAGAGATTATGCAAGCCATTGCCATTTTAAGTGTTTTAATTACCGCTCCAATTGGTGCGATTGGAATCAAATTAACAAGCGACCGTTTACTTCATACAGAAGATTAAAAAGGGTTAACGATGATATATCGTTAACCCTTTTTCTTATTTATATTATAAAAAGATTCCTAGAATAGCACCTGTTAATAAGGTTGAAATTGTTCCACAGATTAATGCTTTAATTCCTAATGTTGCAACCTCACCTTTACGTTCTGGTGCTAATGATGCAAATGCACCAACTTGAATTCCAATCACTGAGAAGTTTGCAAAGTTACACAATACAACCGATAAGATTGCAATCGTTCGAGGTGATAAGACATTCATTACATCTACCATTTCTCCATAAGCAACAAATTCATTAATACTCAATTTTGTTCCGATCAATGAAGCAAAAGTAAATGCCTCAGCTGATGGAATATGAAATAAGTAAGCAACTGGTAAAAAGACATAACCAAATAATGTTGATAAACTTACCCCGAATAATCCTAATATAGCATTAATAATAGCAATAAGTCCAACAAAGGCAATTAAACTGGCTCCAACATTAAGAGCTAGTCCAAGTCCATTACTCGTTCCTTCTGAGATTGCCTCAAATAATGTTTCTGCTTTAGAACCAACAATTTCAGCATTTGCTGTTTTTGACGTTTCTGTTTCAGGCAACATCATTTTGGAAATCATTAATGTACTAAATGGAACCGTAAAGACAGCAATTAATAAATATTTCATATCAATTCCCATCATACTATATCCACCTAAAATACTCGCTGACGCTGAACCAAAACCACCAACCATGACAGCAAATAATTCTGATTTTGTGAGTCTCGATAAATAAGGTTTAATAACTAATGGGGCCTCTGTTCCACCTAAAAAGCTATTAGCTACCGCACAAAAAGTTTCAACTTCAGTTGTCTTCATTAAGCGTGCAATAAACTTTCCAACATATTTAACTAAAAATGGGATGACTTTCAAAAAATATAAGACTGAAATTAGTGCTGATGTAAAAACGATAAGCGATAAAACATTAATCGCAAACACGTATCCTTCAGCAATTCCTCCAAAGACGAAGTCCACACCTTCCATTCCCATTTGAATGAGGCTACTTACACTAAGCGCTAATTTTTCTAATAAAAACTGTCCCACCGGTACTTTGATTACGAAGAAAATTAAAATTACTTGTAATAAAAGTCCCATGACTACTGTTTGTAAATTAATTTTTTTCTTATCTGTGGATAAAATAAATGCTAATGCTAATAAGCAAACGATTGCAATTAAACTAAAGATGATATTCATGCTATACACTTACTTTCTATTAACGGTTGCGAATCTCGTTTAATTTTTCTTCAATCATAGATAAAACTTTTTTCTTATCTTCATCATTATTAACATAGTCAATTTCATCAATATTAATCACAAGTACTTCACTTGCATCATAATGTTTCTCAATCCAATTATCGTATCCTTTCCATAATTCATAGTAATACGAAACTAAACCTTCATCTAATTCATATTCACGACCACGTTTTTTAATACGTTCAATAATTGTCTCAAAACTTCCTGATAAATAAATCATTAAATCTGGTGATTTTTTTGGTAACCCGTTTAATTCTTCCATCATATTGTTTAAAAGATCTTCATATAAACTGAACTCTAATTCTGAGATACGACCTAAATCTTTATTAACCTTGGCAAAATACCAATCCTCGTAAATACTACGATCTAATACATTATTATCATGAACTAATGCATCTTTAATACTTTTAAAACGCGTATTTAAAAACCATAACTGCAATAAAAATGGATATCTCTTTGCTTGAATCTCTTCTTCAGATGCTGTATAAAATAGTGGTAAAATTGGATTATCATCCACACTTTCATAAAATACTTCTGAATTAAAATGTTCTGCTACAAGCTCTGCTAAACTTGTTTTTCCTGCTCCTATCATAGCTCCAATTGTAATCAACATTCTTCACCCTTACCTTTCATAACTTTATAACCATATCATTATTTTTTTGAGAGTTATAAGTTCGATAAAGTTCCTCAAAAAAATAGCACGTTCTACATAATAACATAAAAAAATAATAAAATCACATATTATTATTCGTCCAATTTTCACCATAAAATTTATCCACAGCTTGCTGATTTCACTTCAAACGTTGTCATAAACTTTATGATATGTATATCTTTTCTGTATTATCAACTATTTTAAAATCAATCTCTTTCAAATTTATAATCTCATCAACTACTAGAAAAGTATTATTTATCCACAAATAAAAAAATAGGCTTAAAGTTTGTTTCATCGACAATTTTAACAACTTTCTATTTGGTAAGATTAAACCGATAAATCGGTTGTAATTTAGGAGTGTGAATTTAATGATCAAGTTTTTAAAGGGACTTCGATTAATAAGTGTTATTGGAACCGTTATGAGTACAGCTCTTCTTCTTTTTAATCTGATAGTCATTTTCATAGTTAAGAACTTAGAAATAATATTAAGTCAAACATGGATGTTATTTTTCATCTGTTCTATCATTACTTTATTAGCAGCTACACTTGGATATCTGTTTCATAATAAAAGATTAAGAACATAATTGATTACCATTTATCTCTAATAACCTTGTTATAAAAATAGGACACTATTTACAAAGTAGTATCCTGATGAAGCCACACTATACAACTGTATATTAATATTAAAATAGGCTATCTGTTTTTGATAGCCTATTTTTCATTCTTTACATGACTAACTATTACGATAAATTCCTTTTAATGTTGCTTGAGCTAAAATATGTCCATCCATTTGATGATAGAGTTCATTGTAATTAAATCCTTGTTTTAAATCAAGCATTGTATCTAAAGCATAGACATATAGTTCATATGTATGTGGTGCATCTGGTGGTGCCATTCCACCATAGTAACTACAAGCTTCTGCTGGAGTACGTCCACCTTGTTCACTAATCCAACTATTCACACCTTGAACAAAGTCAGTTGCTTTTTGGCTTTCATCTTCTTGAAGTTCGGTTTTAGTAATATTAGCAGCTGTCCAATGAATCCATGAAAAACCACAAACAGGAAAAGCATCTTTATCTTCTAAAACTAACGCGTAAGAAACTGTATTGGCTGGTGCATCTTCAATTTTTAATGGAAGTGACACCGTTGGCATTTCATATTCATTCATCGGTCCACGTTCACCATATTGATCTTGAATTATACCATTAACAATACCACTACTGCTTAATTTCATCCCATCATCTCCTTTCTTCATTAATCTTATTATAGGCTACTTCCCTTCAAATTAATATATAAGTCCAGATAAATTTTCTTCATAGAAAATTTTTAAGCCCTAGTAGCGGAGGAGTAGATTTCTTTCAGAAATCGCTAGGTGACCCCTGTACTATAGGATGTCTTTATAAATAAAGAATATCAGTATTTTTTGTTTGCCACCTTAGATGTAGAATACTTATCTGTTTATATATAGATACTTCTTGTTTCATGAAAATAAAAAAGAGATTGTCATAAACAATCTCTCC
>JAUMTV010000144.1 GCA_030531025.1 Turicibacter sp. | reverse complement strand
TATGGAGCAGTCGGAGGCTTTAATGTTTTGGCGATACAGGGGCTTGCTGGCGGTTATGTTGGAGGATTATATGGTTCTAAATTAAGCCATAGTGACTCCTATAATTTTGAGTATATCAAAGGTGTGATTTCAGCAGGCGGTTATGCGGGAAGCATAGAACCAGGAAGTGTAGCCGATGTCATTGATGGTATCGAGATATTAGGAGGACTTGTTTCGGCAAATGATGTGCTGAGTCTTGCTAAATCATTTATTCCAATGATCGAAAACAGTGAAACAACAGCTGTGCCATGTGGTGGTTATGTGATAGCAACTGGAACGAGTGAGGAGGGCAGATTGAAAGGTCTTGCCGGCGGTTATGTAGGTTATAACTTAGGTGGAAGAATTTTAGGCTCTAAAGAGTATAACTCTAGCACGGACGATAAACCATCTTTAGCTGAACGAATTCGTTTAGTTAGTGGGAATGAATTTGCTGGCGGTTATACTGGACTTATGAAAACGGCTAATATCACAGAAACTGGAAGTCTTAGTTTATTAGGACTTGTTAAGATTGACAATTTAATTTCTGCTTTAGAGGGAGTTTATCCAACCGAGACAAATACCCAAGTCACTGGACCTTTAAGAGGATTAACGCTTGAAGTGTGGAATTCATGGATTGAGCGTGTTGGAAAATATGGGGCCTATGGTGATCAAATGACGGCATTTACCGATCAAGAGGAATTAGACCAGTTTATTAACGACTATGCGTATGGTTATACGGTTGAGACATTGGTTGAAGATGATGGAACTGGTGTTCTTGATGGCGGAAGTGCTGGAGGATATGTCGGTCGAATGGAAGGCGGTGTCATTAGCAACGCTTTGGCTCAAGATGTTAAAGCGGTTAACGCCTTTAGAAGTGCAGGTGGCTTTGCTGGAGAGATAGCGACAGGAACAGTTGCAAACTTAGGAAGTATTTCTCTTGGCAACTTAAATATTTTAGATAATCTTGGATTAGTTCAATCGTTTGTACCTGTGATAAAAGGCTCTCAGACGATAGGTTATCAATCAGGGATGACGATTACAACGACGGCGATATCAAACAATGAGCGCGTCGGTAATGCTGGTGGCTTTGTTGGCTATATGGTTGGTGGTCAAATTCAGGATTTAACAGATAATGACGTGACAACGATGACGCAGGTGAATCAATTAAGAGCCGTTAAAGGTCGTAAGTATGTCGGTGGTTTTGCAGGGATGATTGATTCAGGAAGTGCGATTGCATTAGATACCCAATCAAATAATGGGTTATTAAATCAAATCTTAGGGCTCATTATTAATTCGAGTGATGTCTCTAATTTACTCTCAGTTTTAAATGTTACTAGATCGGTGATTGAGAGTGCCAAGGTAAATGCTTGGGATGATTGGGGGATCACGATTGATGGAACCTATACGGATAGTACGTCTAATACTCAATATGCAAAAGCAGCTGGAGGCTTTGTTGGAAAAGTATCTGGAGCCATGATTGGTGATTCATCTAGTCAATCATCAATTCAAATCAACAATTTAAGAACGGTGATTGGTGGAAAGAACGCTGGAGGCTTTGTCGGTATCGCCGATGTGGATAGTATTATTGAGCTATCTGAAGATAGTCCGACTAGTATCTTAGGACTCATTGGTCTAGGAAATACTGATCTATTAAATGCTTTAAGACCTTCTATCTATTCTGCGACTGTGAATGGGTCAAATGATTATGGTCTAGTTGTCATGGCCAAAGCGTATACTGAAAATTCAAATGCAAGTGATGCCACTTATAAAGATGGAAATGCCGGTGGTTTTGGAGGTAGTCTATTAAATGCAACGGTTTTAAATAGTCATGTTTATGGCTTAAGAGAAGTCGAATCTTCTAATTATACAGGTGGATTTATAGGCTTGACGGGTAAAAGTGGTGTTCTTGATATTGATAATGTTAGTGTACTAGAGGAACTATTAGGAGCCTCAGCCGGTGTTCTTGATGTATTTGGTTCAGAAATCGAAGAATGTAGTGTTTCAGGGGTGTCTACTGGATTTAGTGTTAATAGCACGAGTGGTGATGATAGTATTGCCGGTGGTTTTATTGGTTATGGAGATTTAGCACGTATTAATGAGTGCGATGTGAATCAGCTTAAAAAAGTTTCTAGTGATAGCATTACGGGTGGATTTATAGGAAAAACAAGCTACGCTTATTTAGTAGATGCAAATGTTAGTTCACCAATCCTATTAGAACCAGTGTTACTAGTAGTTAATCAATTATTAGATATTTTATACGTCGGTGATTTAGAAAACCTAGGTGTTATTGATGTAACTATTCCAGGTCTAGGATTCGATATATTATCGCTTAAAGTATTAAGTGAGGGAGATACGTTATCCGTTACTCTACTTGGATTAAAAATTTCGGTTGCTTTAGTAAAATCTAATGAAGATGGTAGTAGTGATGTGGCCCAGATCCATATCGGGGACTCCTATATTGAAGTTCCTTGTTATCCGGGTGATGCACATATTAAAGAAGAAGATAAAGATCAAATAAAAATAGGATTGATCAAAGCAAATCGAACAAAAGTTGCAAATAGTACAGTCACAGGGATAGCAAGTGGATATGATGTTTTTGTTGACAGTTCTCGTAATGAACTTTTAGATGGCTATGCCGGAGGCTTTGTCGGATATAATGAAGAAGGTTTATTTGAGAACGATCAAATGTATTATGCTGATATTATTGAAAATATTGGAGAAGGTGGAACATCATATATTGGGCCTTTCTCAGGAAAAACATCTTTAGATACACAATATGAATCTATTAATAACATTCAAATGATTGAAGGACAAAATAATGAGTATAGAATTTATCGGCACAGCAGTGGGTATACCGATATTGTGTTATCAGATAATCAAGTTTTAACGAATATTGGGGAGCTTGATGATCAAAGTGGATGGAATGTCTTTACTATTCGTCACATTATTGATGTGGCATCGTATGATAATTTTAAAGGGGCAAAGATGAGAGGGAATGATTTAGTTGATCAAGAGCTTAACGCTTATATTTCCGAATCAAAGATGGTACTGATGGATGGTGTGATTGCTAGTGATGATGAAAAACCAACGACGCCTACACCTCCAGAAGCACAGGACCCATGTGATGAGTTTGTTAATCTTTCAGTGAGTAAAGTTTGGAGAGACCAAAATAATGTGGCAAATAAACGCCCAGATAAAATTACAATTACATTGAAACGTTCGTGGACAGAGAATGGGGTGCAACAAGAGGAAATTGTATCAGGATATGAAAATTATGAAATAACAGGTTCCATGAATGAAAATACATGGGAGGCTGTTTTAGAACAATTACCAGCTTATAAGGTAGGGGACGATGGTGACCTTTATTACTATACGTACTCTGTCTCAGAAACTGCGGTGGTCGATTACCAAACCGATAATATTCAACGATCAGAAGATGGTTTTGCCTTTACAATTGTTAATCGATATACCTTACCACTTCCGGGAACTGGTGGAAGCGGGACAACGATGTTTGTTGGTATTGGATTGACTCTTCTTTTCGGTGTTACCGTTATGACGTGGGAAAAGAAAAGAAGACAATCATTAGCAACAAAAACAAATGCTTTGAGTGAGGAGCTTCGAGAATGAAGCTCTCTAAGTTTTAAAAAATTGAAAAATAAATAACTATAAAGGAGCGAAGCAAATGAAGATTTTCAAAAAGATGTTAGTCGCTATGTCATGTTTATTAATGGTGATTGGCTTGAATATGAATGTATTAGCTGCGGAAACAGGAAGTATTACCATTAATGCTGGGGATATTGATATTAATGGAAAAACATTTAGTGCTTATAAAATCATGGATGTAACAGTATCAGGTGATAACGTCGCTTATACAATCGCTGATGATTTTAAAGATTTCTTTAGCGAAAAAGTTGGATCAACAGATGATACAGCTGCATATAACTATTTAAAAGATACAGACGTTACGACGCTTCGTAGTGAGTTATCAACTTATATTCAAACTAATAATATTACTGTAAGTGGAACAACTACAGGGACTGAAGCTTCAACAGCTACTATTTCAGGCCTTTCATATGGATATTATTTAGTCATTCCAAGTGATGTAACAATGCAAGCGAATTTAACAACATTAAAAGATACAAACCAAGATGTTTATATCAAGGGAATCGATCCAAGTGTTGATAAAAAAGCAGATAATGAAGACTGGACATCTGCACAAATTGGGGATACAGTTAACTTTACGGTTACTTCTATGGTGCCAGATATGACTGGAAAAACAGAATATTACTTTAGATTAATTGATACGCTTTCTGAGGGGCTTACCTTTAATGCTGATTCTGTTATTGTAAAAATTGGGGATACAGTATTAATAAAGGATACTGATTACACAGTAACAACTAAGCCAGTAACTGATGGAACTGAAGTGACTATTTCTTTTACTAACTTTATTAATCATGCAAAAGAGGCAGGAAAAGCAATTACATTTGAATACAGTGCCGTGTTAAATGAAAAAGCAGATGCTTCAGATAAAGAAAGCAACAGTGCCAAAGTCGAATGGTCAAATGATCCAGACTTTTCAGCAGATGGAGACGGTGGAACATCTACCCCAGATACAACGATTGTTAGAACGTATCAATTAACGATTACAAAAACTGACGAAAAAGATAATAAATTAGCAGGGGCTCATTTTGAGATTTTAAGAGGATCAGAGACAGATGCAATTAAACTTGTTCAAGAATCAGCTGGAGATGCAACAAATGCTGCAGTTTATCGTGTCGCAACAGCTACTGAGATTGCTGATGGTACAACTATTGTGACAGAAGTGGTATCTCCTGCATCAGGGCTTATTCAAATTAAAGGGTTAGATGCCGATGTGTATCAAGTAAAAGAAACACAAGCACCAGATGGATACAATAAAGCTGCGAGTCAAAGTACAACAATTACAGTGACTTCTACCGATAATGGCGTAACGGTGAATGTTAGTGGTAATGATGTTACAGTAGTAAATAAAGCTGGTGTGCTACTTCCAGAAACAGGAAGCAAAGGAACTGTATTATTTACAATTGTTGGAGTTGCTTTAGCTGGATTAGTAGTAGGGAGTTTTGTTATTAGCAGAAGAAAAGAAGATTAATCATTAACAGTAATGTGAAAAGTACTTGTCTTTAAAACAGCAATCAGAGGGATCTTTTTTAAAAGGTCCCTTTGATTGATTTTTTAATAGTAGGGAGATTGTAATGAATAAAAAGATGGACAAGGTTAAAAAGCAAAGAATATTTGATAGTATAAGATTTTGTATTCTTTTGGTTGCAATTTTAGTGATGTTATATCCAACGATTAGTAATTGTTTATATGTAAGAAATAGTTCTATAATTATCTCAGAGTATACCTCTAAAACGCAAGGGATGACAGAGGAGGAGATTAATCGACTATTAGAAAAAGCTAATGAGTATAATCAGTCGCTTTTAGGTCGAGGGATGTTATCTGATCCATTTAGCTTATCTGAAACAAATGTGGAAAATAGTTTGTTAGCTATAAGTAAAAGCGAAATTATTGCTTATATTCAAATTCCTAAGCTTAATCTTGAGCTACCGATTTATTATGGAACAAAAAAAGCTACTTTACAAAAGGGGATAGGTGTTTTTGAGGGGAGTTCTTTACCGATAGGGGGAAAAAGTACCCATACAGTTTTAACTGGACATAATGGACTCTCATCAGCAGAATTATTCACTCATTTAGATAAGTTAGAAATCGGGGACGTTTTTTATATTAAAGTCTTAACACAAACATTAGCATATCAAGTCGATCAGATTTTAGTTGTAAAGCCAGAAGAGACAGAAGCTTTATCAATCGTAGAAGGAGAAGACTACGCCACTCTTGTTACTTGTACACCTTATACAGTTAATACTCACCGCTTATTAGTTAGAGGACATCGAATCTCGTATGAGGAGGCTGTGATAGTAACGCCTTCTGAAATTGATAAATTTACTCTGCCATTTGAAGTCATGCTACTTATGTTATCAGTCCTGTTTTTAATTTTACTATGGGTGATTAGTAAAATAATTGGAATGCTTAGAAGAAAGAAGAAGACAAATAAAACCTTGAATAGATTAGTATTCCTTAAAGGTAACATAAGGTGAAGGCGGTGGGTTCAAAGTAAATATCCCTTTTTTATTGGAAATATTAGATTATATAAAAAAATGAGAAGGTCATTAGAAAGGAGCTTATTAATTTCAACAGAATAGGCTCCTTTTTTCAATCCTTAATTATTACTAAAAGTTAATTTTAAAATAGAATCAGAATTTATTTTCAGTAATAACAATACTGTATCAACAACTTCCAAAATTGATAGAGGTAATTAATTAAGTTTCTGATATATATATATCAGAAATGTTTTTCATCTTTTTAAGTCAATCTTAGTACTTACAGCTTTTTGATATTAAGGCATCCTATAGTCCAGATAAAAGTTTTTACACTGTGAAAAACTTATCTGGACTTATATATATATGGCGAAAAGCTTTTAACATGATTTGAAAAGGACTCTTATCATAGAGAGTGCTTTGATATAAGTTCTTTCCATAATCTTTTTGACTATAGCTAGTATACAGAAAAAATATGAATTATATTTCGCCTTATATATATAAGAAGGTACAATCGTTTTAAACTAAATTATAAAAATATATTATATACCTGAATAGTCAGAATTTATTTAGGAGGTAATATACATGTCGAATGTCGCAAAACGTATTAATATCGTATCCATTAAAATGGTAAAGGAGTCTAGCTTCCTTTATCAAACACGTACCATTTCATCACCTAAGGATGCCTATGAGATGATTCATGAGCAACTTGAAGATTTGGATAGAGAGCAATTCATCATTGCTTGTTTGAATACAAAGAATGAACCAACGAATATTTCAGTGGTATCAGTGGGAACGCTCAATAAAGCGATTGTTCATCCAAGAGAAGTGTTCAAAACAGCCATCCTATCAAATGCTGCTAGTATCATGGCTTTTCATAATCATC
>JAUMTV010000143.1 GCA_030531025.1 Turicibacter sp. | reverse complement strand
AGGTGGAAAACTAGTAATGGAGTTATTTGGAGATGAAATTTATATGACTGGACCTACAACGTTTATTTGTAAAGGAGAATATTTAGATTAACAACATAATCATAGATCATTAACTTAAAGGAAATGACAGATCAGTCATAATGAAATAGATAGAGAAGTCCATCAGTAATCATCATTAAAACAGATTGAATGTGAATGACAAGTATAGAATCATTTAAAAATTTAATAAAAAAAGTGTTGCTAATTGCAACACTTTTTTGTAATTTCTTTTATGTAATCATCAGGCATCATTAACAAAGAGGCAGTTAAATCAAATTTAAAATTATAATACTTTATACAATTAATTTTATCGCCTAAGAAGTTGTTTTTTCATAGATCTACCTTAAAACCATCATGTAATAATCTAGCGGCAACAGATAATCCACCTATACCTCCCTCTATAATAATTACTCTCTTCATTTTAATCACCTTCTTAAACTAAAGATTTATCCTCCTAATGTAATATCTTGTGTTGAATACCAATCTAATGCATCATATATATGCTGAGCTTTAAAATCAGGCCAATAATCATCCACTACATAAAAATCTGAATAGACAGATTGTATTGGTAAAAAACCACTTAATCTTCTTCTTCCTCCCCAACGAACAATTAAGTCTATTTTTGAAATATCTTTTGAGTGTAAGACTAAATCTAAATTATTTCTTTTATTATATGTTCGTCTAGACAGATTTAAATCCCATTCCCAACCATAATTAACTAAAAAATTAACTTTTACTCCACCTTTTCCGAAAATCTTTCTTTCGGTAAATGGTATTAATTCAGGGGGAAAACAAGGAGATTCCGTATTACCAATAACTAATAATTCAGCATCTTCATGAGAAAGTAATTTTACAGCATCTATACAAGCTTTAGTAAATGCATCTTTTTGATTCGCAGGTCTTTTTGTATTATCAGTAGTAAAACCATAATAAGTTATTTCTTCAATGCCTAGTTCTTGACAGATTTTAAATAATAGAAAACCTGGATTAATACCCATATTATATCCTTTTTCCTTCGAAAGGCCATTATTTTCAGCCCAACGCCTATTACCATCAGGAATAATTCCAATATGCTTAGGAAGTCTCATAAAATCACTCCTTAAAATATATTTGTAATCTAATTAATCTTATATATTATTTCCATTTTTTTCATTTTTAATACAATAAAAGTTAACTAATTAGAATATTTGAATACATATCTATATTATTAATTGAATATGGATATATAGTATAAATCAAATATAGTGTTACAGTAATATTTTGTAGACATTTAATTTGATGAATGCTAGCATTATTTTTGTAATTTGATTTTGTTTTTATAATATTTATAATAAATTAAATATAGTATAAGAAGAGTTAATTATTAAAAATATATATTGTTAGAGTTGATAAAAAAGTTTAAATCAATATAAAAAAGTGATTGAAATAAATCGAGAAGTACATCAGTGACCACCATTAAAACAGACTGAATGTTAATGAGAAGTATAAAACCATTTAAAAACTTAATAAAAAAAGTGTTGCTATTTGCAACACTTTTTTTGTAATTTCTTTCGACTAAGTAAAAAGTTATTTTTTATTATTTTAAATAATCGGCAAGAATATCGTGAACAATTGAGACAACTCCTAGTGTGCCAAGACCTTCTTGCACATCTTCTACAACGACAGCAATCGAAACTTTAGATGAATCAGGATCAGTTGCGACAAACCATCCATTTTCACGTCCTTTTTCTCCTTGAGAAGATTTAATTTCTGCTGTTCCTGTTTTTCCAGCTAATTTAATACCATCAATTTTAGCTAAGTGACCAGTCCCATCACTTTCTTCTATAACAGCAAAAAAGGCATCTTGTAAAATCGGTAAGTTTTCTGCTGAGATAACAGACTCTTTTAAGAGACTTGGTGAGTCATTATCACTTAAAATAAGTGTTGGATTCATAATGTTACCATTATTTGATAGAGCACTATAAGCAAGAGCCATATTTAATGTCGTTACCATAATCTCACCTTGTCCATAACCTGTATCAGCTAACAAAATATCAGAATTAATTGTTCCTGAGTTTGAGATTTGACTCTGATTAAGTGGGTAACCAACGGTTAATTTTTCACCAATCGTAAAGTTATTCGCTCCTTGAATTAAAGCATCACTTCCCATCGTTAGAGCATTCATTGCAAAGTAAATATTATCTGAATATTTAATTGCTTTTCTTAAATCAATGTTCGTTTGAGAATTAATTCGTCTAATATTATAATTTCTCCAAGAGCTATCTTGCTGCCACTTACTTCCGTTAATTATTTTAATTTCAGTCGGATTAATGGTTTGAGTTTCAAGTCCTGTTGCTGCTGTAATCAGCTTAAATGTAGAGCCTGGAGAGTATAAACTTGCAAAACGGTTTTTCTCATCTTCATACTTAATATCTTCACGATATTGTTGGTCGCTTTTTGTCATATAGGTAGTAAACCAATTGGAGTTATAAGAGGGGGAACTAACTAAAGCAAGAATTTCACCTGTTGTTGAATCAACAGCTGTTGCCGATCCTTTTTCTCCATTCATTTTGTCATAGGTAAGTTTTTGAAGTCGAGCGTCAATTGAAAGGGTGATACTGCTACCATGCTGTGCTTCTTTTATAGCTAACGTTTCAACTTTATGGCCATCTCGCTCAATATAAATTTCAACACCATTGATCCCTCGTAATGTTGACTCATATACTTGTTCAAGTCGAGCTTTTCCAATAAGAGAGGTTGTTGTATAAACCCCTTCTTCATCCTTTTTTAATTCCTCTTCTGTAATTGGTCTAATGTAGCCTAACAGTCGTCCGAAAGATTCATCATTTTTATAGACGCGACCTTGGTTTACTTGTGCTAAAATTCCTTCATTTTGACGGTTTTGTAGTGAGGCTAACTTAGGAGATTCTTCTAACAGATCAACGATTCAAACAAAGTAATCTGGATTTTTGTTAGCATTCAATTTTTTAATAATCGTTTCTTCATTGATGTCTAAAATAGTCGCTAATTCTTTAATTTTACTTTCTCTATTTTCTTGATCAAAAATAGAAGGATGAATACCAATCGTGATAAGTGTTCCATCCTTTGCGAGTGCTTCACCATTTCGATCCAAAATGCTTCCACGGTTTGCGCTTAGCGTACGAACTCTGACTTTATCACCACTTTCCATCATGGGGAAAATAAGCTTTTCTGACCATACAATACGAAGTTCACCATCTTCTTTAACAAATGGAAGTTGAAAGTTAGAAAAACTCATTTTACCTGCTTTTGTATCCATCGATAAGTTAAAAGGAATTAGGTTATTTTCTTTATCAACTTCTCCCATTTCAAGTTGAATATTAGTTGCTTCAATTCCTGCGTAAATATTTTTGTATTTTGTGATAAAATCTTCTTGCGATACTGATTGCTGTGATTCGCTACTAAGTAGAAGATATAAGTTCTCATAATCTTCATTGACTAATTTTTCTGAAAAGCTATTAAATAATAGTTCCTCTTTATTCGAAGAACATCCGACTAATAGTAAGAGACAAAGTACAAGTATACTTAGAAAACTCTTCATTATAATTCCTCATTCCTTTCTCATCTGGTATAACCATAGTAGTAATATTTTGTTAGATTATAACATTTATTAAAGTGGCTTAAAACAATCATATGATGAAAGTTAAGTCATTATAACAGATGAACTATTTTGTTTGAATGAGTGACAGTTTTTTAATAAAATGACTTAGTTCATGAAAGAAGAGTAGGATGAAATAATATGGAATCTATCGCCTTAATAGATAAAAAAAGATGATCTCTTATTTAAAAGAAATCATCTTTTTTCTATTTTCGTTTATTTAATTATTCAGCTTTAACGCTTTGTGCCGCACTAGCTCCGGCAATACGACCTGAACCGTAAGCATATCCTAATGTTCCACCTTCGAAGTAAACATAGCTATTTCCGTAAACTCCGTTTGTTTCACATCCTGCAGCAAATAATCCTTTAATTGCTTTACCGTTTGGATCTAAAACTTCTCCATTATCGTTAATGTCAATTCCTCCTAATGTTCCTAAGAAGACAGAAGGTGTTGTTTTAACAGCATATAATGTTCCTTCTAATTTATCTAAGTATTTAGCAGATTTGAAGTGATCTGTATCTTCACCAGCTTCGGCTAACTCGTTGTAGCGATTGATTGTATCTACTAAATGAGCCATTCCAAGTTTTTCAGCTAATTCTTCTACAGAGTCAGCTTTAATAATACTTCCAGCTTCAACTAAAGCTTCAATATCAGGCATAACGTCTGCTGGTGTATGTGCTGCTTCAGCTGCTTTAGCCGTATTAACTTCATGTCCAACTTCAATGAAGATCGTTGGGTCAGTTGCTAATTCATCTGTGTAAACGTCTGTTAATCCTGCTGGACCTTGTTCTTTAACGATATCAATCATTGTTTGATCAAAGATTTGATAAGCTGTCATTTTAGGTAATGATTTAATAACATTTGAAGTTTTAATTGGTTCAAAAATGAATGATTCTTCGTTCATGAATCGATTTCCATCAACATCAACGAAAAGGAATGGGTTAATTAAAGCAGAGTTTAATGCCGATCCCCAAGTTGTACCTCCACGGTTAACTCCATAGTGCATTGTAATGGCATCTTCATAACTTGCTGCAGCTCCTGCAGAAATTGCCATTTCAATTCCTGTTCCGATGTTTGTCGCCACGCGACCTGTTCCAACTTCTTCTCCAAAATATTTTTTAACTAATTCTTGATTTCCAGCGAATCCTCCAGTTGCTAAGATAACTGCATCTGCTTTAATAGTTAGGATTCCTCCATCTTCTTTTTCAGCTTTAATTCCTTTAATTTCACCGTTTTCGATAATTAATTCAGTGGCTTTTGTTGAATATAAAACGTCTCCACCTTTGTTCTCGATTTGTTCATGTAATGTTGTAATAGCTACTGTACCACCATCAACATATCCATGAATTGTTGATGAAGGATGTGTATGTTTATGTTCTTCATATCCACCTGTTGATGGGTGTGCTAAGATTAAATTAACTCCGTTTTCAATTAACCAATCGACTGTTTCACCTGATCTTTGAATAATTTTTGAAAGTAATCCACCGTTAGCTGTGTAGTTACTTGTATTGATAAATTGGTCATAGAACCATTTTCCATCGACTGTTTTACCTTGTTCTTGTTGTTGTGTTGAATTTGTTCCGAATAATCCACCAGCCATTGTTCCTTGTCCAGCAGGTGAAGCTGTCATTTCAACTAATGTTACTTTTGCACCATCTTCAACAGCTTGTAAAGCGGCAGCACTTCCTGAAGCTCCTCCACCAACAACAACGATTTCTGTTGAAATTTCTTCATTAACTCCTGTTTTAACAATCGCTTCTTTTAAAGCTTCAACATCAGCACCCGCTTCTTTTAAACAAGCTTCAACAGCACTTAATAAGGCTTTTGAACTATTAGATGCTCCTGTTACTGTATCAACACCTAAGCTTTGGTGTGCGATAATATCTTCAATTAATGATTGTAAGGCAGTATCCCCAAGACCTGCTGTCTCAGATGATTCTAAAATAGTAATACTTTCGATTGCTGTGTCACTTAAAACAACTTCAACTTTAATAGAACCGTTGTTTCCTTGTCCTGTTGCTGTATAAGTTCCAGCTTTAAATGTTTTTTCTGATTGTGAAATCTCTACTTCTTCAGTTCCCTCGTTAGCTGAGCAACCAACAAATGTTGAACTTAAAGCGATCATGATTGCGATTGCCGCGTTACGTTTAGAAAAGTTTTTCATACTTACTTCATCCTCCTCAAAAACTTTGTTCATTATTACACAAACCATAGTTTAAATCTGAGGGTAAGCAGCAAGTCAATGCAATTTGTGAAAAAATTATATATATATTACACATTTTTTCGTATATATTTAGGTAAAATGAAGTTTATTTTGTTTTAATTTTACTAATTATAAAGAAAATGGTAAAAAACTTGAAGGTAAAACTTAACTTATTCAATGGGAACATAGACCTTAAAATAGTGAAAGGTTTTTCCTTCTTCTTGTGTTGTTTTAATTAATATGCCGATTAAATCCCCACAACAGGTAAAAGGATAATGATCAAAAAGAGATTTAATCGTTTTAATAAGAAGTTGATTGTTAGTATATGGAGTAGGAAGTTTAAGATAAGTGACAAACGCACGGTGCTGAGGAAAAGTAAGAAATCTTTCATCAAGGGTAAGACCTAAGTTTATCGAGAATTTTTCTTGAATACCTAAGCACCAGTGATAAGTGAACTGAGAATCAGTTAAATTCGACTGAGGCATATAAATTAAGGATTCAGTCAAAGGAAGATGATCAATTAAGTTGATTTGATTGTTAACTATACTATGATTTTCTTCAAGGAGTTCTTTATTATTACTTTGCTTTAGGATGTAGTAAGTGGGCATCATTTCAATATACCATTGATTAAGATTTTCATCGCATTGTAAACTTTCTTTATATAATTGTTCAGTTAATTCTTTTTGAATAACTAACTGAGAAATTTCTTGTTCAAGTGTTTTGATGTGATGTTTAATATGTTGATTTAAACTTTCGTTATCGTAAGAGTTGACAATATCGGAAGTGTCCTTAATTGAAAGACCAATATTACGATACTTTTTAGATTGAATTAATCGCCCAAATTGCCCAAATTCATAATAGCGATAATTTGTTTCTTCATCTTTGTGTGGATAAATAAGACCAAACTTTTCATAATGCTTAAGTAGATGAGATGAAACCCCCATAGTTTTTGTTAATTGCCCAATTTTATAATGTGACATAATTCCTCCTGTAAATTTAAGGTTGAGAGATATGTCGTTTATTGTATCAGAAGAGTTAGTAAAAAGCTATAAACTGTTTACATAAACATAAAAGGATAGTTCACGCTAAAATGAGATCAAGTGAAAATAAAAACAGATAAATCGATGCCCGATTTATCTGTTTTTATTTTATTCATATTTAGTTGCGGACTCTGCTGTTACAGGAAAGTAGCCATTTGGCATAGTACCTCGTTGATCCTCATAGAGTTTATCTTCAACATAAATGGCGACTT
>JAUMTV010000142.1 GCA_030531025.1 Turicibacter sp. | reverse complement strand
GACTGATCACAACGACTTGTAATCAGTCTTTCATTACTTACTTCATTTTATTTATCATTTTAGCTAAGTCTTTAGCAAAATACGTAATGATAATATCTGCTCCTGCACGTTTAATAGACAATACTGATTCATAAATGGCCCCTTCTGCTAAAATTCCATTTTTAACAGCTGATTTAAGCATAGCATATTCACCACTAACATTATAAGCAGCAAGTGGTAAATTAAACTGATTTTTCACACATCGAATCACATCAAGATAAGAAAGTGCAGGTTTGACCATTAAAATATCTGCTCCTTCTAAGACATCTAGCTCTGCTTCAATTAATGCTTCATTTGAGTTAGCAGGGTCCATTTGGTACGTCTTACGATCGCCGAAAGCTGGTGCTGAATTAGCTGCTTCACGGAATGGACCATAAAACGTTGACGCATATTTAACACTATATGACATAATCCCAACATTCTCAAATCCCGCTTCATCTAAGCCTAGTCGAAGTGCTTTAATACGTCCATCCATCATATCAGAAGGCGCAACCATATCAGCTCCTGCTTTTGCATGACTAATAGCGATTTTTGTTAAATAATCTAACGTCACATCATTTTTAACATATCCATTTTCATTCAAAATCCCACAGTGTCCGTGACTCGTATATTCACACATACAAACGTCTGTAATAACATTCATCTGTGAATCTATTTGTTTAATCTGGCGAATCGCTCGTTGAATAATTCCGTTGTCATTAAATCCTTCACTTCCACATTCATCCTTCTCGTGATCATGAGGAATTCCAAATAAAATGACATGCTCTATTCCTAGCGCATTTAACTCCTTAATTTCTGCTTCTAGCATATCAATTGAAAAATGATAAACATCAGGTAAAGATGAAATTTCACGTTTAATTCCTTCACCTTCGACAATAAATAATGGATAAATAAAATCCTCAACATCTAATCTTGTTTCTCTTACTAAATTACGAATCGCTTGATTCGCTCTTAATCGACGTGGTCTTCTTAACATTCTACGATCCTCCAGACTAATCAGCTATCATTGTTTGTAAAAGATGATCAATGGTTGCTTGTTTGGCTTCTTTATAAACATCTAACTCAACTTCAAGTAAAGCCGATGAGGTCATTGGCCCAATTGAAATAAGTTTACTATTTTTAATTTTATCTAAATTTTCTTTTCCGATGATTTCAAAGAAATTTTTCACACTTGAAGAACTTGCAAACGTAATATAATCAATCGATTCATGATTTAAAATTTCTAAAAGTTCACCTTTTTGACTCAAATCTATTTTACTTTCATACGTATGAATCTCATGAACCGAACAAATTTCTTCTAACTTCTCCACTAAAAAATCTCGCGCGTTTTTAGCACGTGGAATCAAAATTTTATCTTTAGAAGTAAGACTAGACTTTAACTCTTCATACAACGATTCTGCCACAAACTCTTTTGGTACAACATCCGCCTTAATGCCTCTTGCCTTCATTTCTCTTGCTGTGGCTGTTCCAATTGCACACACCTTTAAATGAGCTAACGCCCGAGCGTCTAAATCTAGTTCTTCTAATTGATCAAAGAAAATATCAACTGCATTTTTACTCGTTAACACTAAGTATGTATAGTTTTTTAAATTTCTAATCGCCTCTTGTAGGTCTACATTATTTTTAAACTTCTCAATCTTAATCGTTGGAATTTCAATTGGATTCCCACCTAAGTCCATAATCTTTTCAACGATGGAACTATTTTGAGTTCTACTTCGTGTGACAATAATATTTTTTCCAAACAACGGTTTGTTCTCAAAGAAATTTAATGTCTCTCGAAGATTAACAACCGATCCTACAACAATTAATGTCGGTGGTTTTACTTTTTCTTTTAATGCTGTTTCATGTACTTCTTCAAGCGTTGAAACAATCACTTTTTGATTTGAACGTGTCGCCCAGCTAATTAGAGCCACAGGTGTTTCTTTAGATTTACCTTCTTTTATTAAACGCTCACTAATCTGTTTTAAATTAGCAACTCCCATTAAAAAAACTAAGGTTCCATTGACATTCGCTAAAGCATTCCAATTTAATTCGGGATTTTGTTTATCATCGGCTCTTAAATGACCCGTAACAACATGAAAAGAAGAAGCATGATCACGATGAGTAATTGGAATGCCAGCATAGCAAAGCCCTCCAATTGCAGATGTAATGCCAGGAACGACTTCAAACTCAATCCCTTCTGCTTTTAAAATCTCACCTTCTTCTCCACCACGACCAAATACATAAGGGTCGCCACCTTTAAGACGGGTGACGACTTTTCCTTCTTTTGCATGCTCAACTATAACACGATTAATCTCCTCTTGTGGAAGGGTATGATGACTAGAAGCTTTCCCAACATAGATAAACTGACAATTAGGTTTTGCCTCTTTTAAGTAATTTTTATTCGCTAAGCGATCATAAACAATCACATCAGCTTCTTTAATACATTCTAACCCTTTTAATGTTAATAACTTATAATCCCCTGGACCTGCCCCTACTAAATAGACTTTACCCTTCATAGCTTTCATACTCCTTTAAAACAACTTGTGCTAATTCAATCCCTAAATCAATAGGAGACTCCACACTTCCTTCTAACGTTTTAATGATAAGTTTACTACCTTCTTCATTTCCATAAAGTCCAGTTAGTTTAATATTATTGCCTAGTAACTCACAGTATGCTCCCATTGGCACGTGACAACTTCCATTCACACCAATTAAAAAGCCTCTTTCTGCTTGAACTTGAACTTCTGTTACCACATCTTTAATACTGTCCACTAATGCTTCAATGTCCGGATCATTTTCTCTAATTTCAATAGCAAGTGCTCCTTGTGCAGGCGCAGGTACCATTTGCTCAATTGGTAAATAACAAGTTATGTACTCAGTCATCCTAGCTCTAACAAGTCCAGCTGCTGCTAACACAATCCCATCTAAATTTTCCTCTTCTATTTTTTTTATTCTCGTATCAATATTTCCACGAATTGAAACAACCTCTAAGTCCGGTCTCATCTTTAATAATTGATATTTTCGACGTTTGCTTCCTGTTCCAATTTTAGCGCCAACTGGTAAATCATCGATACTTTTATAGGGATGTTTCAAGATTAAAGCATCTCTTGGATCCTCTCTTTTTGGTGTTCCTGCAAATTTAAGCCCCACTGGTAAAGACGATGGCATATCCTTCATACTATGAACAGCGATATCAATTCCATGATCAAGTAATTGTTGTTCAATTTCTTTGACAAACAATCCTTTATCGCCAATTTTATCTAAAGAAACATTTTGAATCAAATCTCCTTTTGTCTTAATCACTTTAATCTCAAAATCAATACTAGGATGTTTTTTCTTTAACGCCTCAATGACCCAATTAGTCTGTGTCAAAGCTAGCTTACTTCCTCTTGTACCTACGACTACTTTCATCATTAATCTCCTTATATCAATCTTTTCGTCCATTCTTCTATAAGTATAACATTTTTTTAATTTAGGCTAATCTTTTATTTTTTATTTATCCATAAGTATATTTATCACGTTAAAGGCTGATTGAACAAATAAATCTTGAATCTTTGGATTCTCACCGAGTGCTTTTAAATCGACTTTTACCTTAAAACCTTCTCGCTCCAAAATATTTTTCCAAGAAGATGCACTCTCTCCAATCATATCTTTTACAACATGATAACCTGCAACTAACATAAGTGGGACTAAATGAATCGTTGTTGTATCAGTCAACTGAAGCTTTTGGGTAACTTCATATAAGCTAGACTCCCCTTCAATCGTTGCAATATAAGCATTGATTCCTTGAGCTTTTAAATGGGATTCTAACCTTTTATAACATTCGTTAGAATTCTTTAATGTTCCATGCCCCATAAAGACGATTGCTTCATTGGCATTGACAACAGGGAGCTGATATTTAATGGCTTTAACCACTTCATCGTAGTTTTGCTTAGGACTTAATAAAGGTTCACCTAAAAAGATATTTTTAAATTTTGTCTGATAGGTATGAACTTGTTTAGCTAATTCATCAAATTCTTTTCCATTAATAATATATAATGGTTGAATAATGACTTCATCATATTGTTCTTTATGTAATTGCTCTAAAGCTTGAATAGGATTTTGAACCTCAATTCCTTCTCTCATACTTATTTTTTGAATAATCTTATCTGATGTATAGGCACTATACAGTTTATAGTCACTAAATGTTGTTTGTATCTTTTTTTCACATGCTTCAATTGTTTTTTGTCTTGTTTCTTTATAACTTGTTCCAAAACTAACAACTAATATTGCTTTTTTCATGCTCCTCCTCCTAATTCCTTAATATCATTCAAATAATTGACCCTTCTTTGCTTATCTGTTCAAAAAGACAAATTTTAGTCAGCATCGATTCTAAAAAATGAACCTAGCCAAAGGCTAGGTTTCATCATAATTATCGCTATCTAATTATCAGAATTATAAATTATGTGCTACTTTTAAAGCTTCATAATTCGCCTTAATTGTTTGTTCTATATCTTCATCGGTATGAGCATTAGATAAAAACATTGCTTCATATTGACTAGGGCCTATTAAAATTCCTTGCTTTAGTAATTCTGCAAAGTATTTATTAAATTTTTCAATATCACATTTTTTTGCATCGTCATAGCTTTCAACTGGACCCTTAGTAAAGAATAAACAAACTAAAGACCCTGCTCTCGTTACAACATAATCTAATCCTAGGTTTTCTAAGTTCTGTTTGATCCCTTCTTCAAGCTTTTTAGCTTTTCGATCTAACTCAGTATAAATCTGAGGATTATCTCTTAAAATTTCTAAATTCTTTTTCCCCATATACATAGCTAATGGATTTCCTGATAACGTTCCTGCTTGATAAACTGGGCCAACTGGAGAAACCATACTCATAATTTCCTTTTTCCCTCCATAGGCTCCAACTGGTAATCCTGCTCCAATAATTTTCCCAAAGCAAACCATATCTGGTTCTACCCCAAAGTAATCAGGAGAACTATGAAAGCTAATTCTAAACCCTGTAATGACTTCATCAAAAATTAAAACAGTCCCATACTCTGTACATACTTCTCTTAATAATTCAATAAACTCTTGTTTCCCTTTAACTAATCCCATATTTCCTGAGATTGTTTCAACAATAACAGCAGCAATTTCACTTCCTTGCTCTTTAAAAATTTGTCTAACAGCATCTAAATCGTTATATCGAGAAACTAATGTATGTTTAACAACATCATCAGGAACACCTGGACTTGTTGGAACACCATAAGTAATCGTTCCAGAGCCTGATTGAACTAATAATGCATCTGAATGTCCATGATAACAGCCTTCAAATTTTAAGATCTTATTTCTTCCTGTATAGCCTCTTGCTACTCGTAAAGCACTCATAGTTGCTTCAGTTCCTGAATTAACCATACGAACTTGATCAATAGCTGGATAGGCATCTACAATAATTTTTGCCATCTCAACCTCGATCTGAGTTGGCACCCCATAACTTGTTCCTTTTTGAATGATTTCTTCTATTCCAACACTCAATTCCTTCGGAGAATGACCAAGCATTAATGGTCCCCATGAACAAATATAATCAATATATTCATTTCCATCAACATCATAAATTTTACTTCCATGAGCATGATCAACAAATATCGGACTTAACCCAACAGATTTAAACGCTCGAACCGGGCTATTAACACCTCCTGGAATATACTTCGTTGCTTCTTTATAAATTTGTTCTGATTTTACAGTTTTCATATCATTACCTCCAAAGGTTAAATCTCAAATAATTCTTCGATTAATTTAATATATGCTTCTCTTTTACCACGATCTTTTATTTGTTTCAAATTAACAATCGGTTCTCTAATCAACCTTTTTAAAGCATTTTCCATCATACGATCAATTAATTTTTGCTCTCGTATGTCCAGATTTAATTTCTTAAATAGATAATCCAATGAATCCTCTTTTATCTCATGACATTTCTCATTTAATGATTTAATAGTAGGATCAATATTCGCTGAATCTAACCAGATGATAAAATCATCAATTTTATCTTGAATCATATCATGTGCAATAGCAGCTAACTCTACACGTTTACATCCATTCTCATCGTGTATTTTCTTTAAGTCATCTATATCATAAAGCTCTACATTGTCTAATGAATTAATTTGTGGGTCAATATCCCGTGGTAAAGCAATATCCATCACATAAAGTGAATGAGTTATTTGAGGCATCTCATTATAACGGATGATCGTATGGGGTGCAGCTGTTGCACTCACAACAATATCAACTTTTTTTAACACGTCATATCTTTCTTCATATTGAATTGGAATTACATTTGTAAATTCATCAGTAATTTGATTCACTTTACCATGGCTTCTATTCGCAAGATATATCTTTGAAATCTGTTCCTCTTGAAGATAGGTCATTGTTAATTTACTCATCTTCCCATAGCCAATAACTAAGGCACTCTTATTTGCTAAAGAGCCTATCTTTTCTTTTAAAAGTTTTACACCAATATAGCTTATCGATAATGGTTGTTCAGAAATTTTTGTTGAGCTTTTTATTTCTTTTGAAGTAGTGATAGCCTCTCTAAAAAGTTTATTAAAAACTTTCTTACTTGCTCCCAATTGCATTGAAAATTCATGGGCTTTCTTGACTTGACCTAATATTTGATCTTCACCAAGAACAATTGAATCTAATCCAGCAGTAACCTTAAAAAGATGATGGATAGCCTCATGCCCAGTTTTATGAAATAGATATTGATTAATATCTTCTTCCTCAAAAAATTGTTTATAGTATGAAGAGACAATATTTATTTTCTCTTCAATATTGTCAGCATAAATATAAATTTCACTTCGATTGCATGTAGATAATATTATAATTTCACTTATACCGTTATCTAATAAGGAGTTAATAGCTTCTATCTTTTTAGTATCCGTGAACGATACTTTTTCTCGCACACTAATTGGCGCTGAATTATGGTTGACTCCAATAACGCCTATATCCATAGCTAACCTCCAATAAAACAGTTATTTTTTATCCTTATATAGTATACCTCAGTTCAAGTTCATTTGTAAATTTCAATATAAAGAGTTCACCATATTTATTAAAAACTCCTATAACAATAAAAAAAGACGCATTAAGCGTCAACAATTATTTTCATTCATCTAGAAATAAAAAAAAGCACTCGTAGAGTGCGTTATACTCAAGTGGAGCGGGTGAAGAGAATCGAACTCTCACAGTCAGCTTGGAAGGCTGAAGTTC
>JAUMTV010000141.1 GCA_030531025.1 Turicibacter sp. | reverse complement strand
GGCACAACGATCAAACATTTAGTGTGTCGTGATCAATGTAGATTTTATTTCTGTTGATATATAGATATGATTTTTTCAATTGCAACGCAAGCAGTTCAGTCTGCATATAATGCAATAAAAGAGATACCAATTCTAATGACAGCTGTGACTGATCCGGTTGAAGCTAGTGTGGTCACTGATTGGAAGGTATCAGGTACAAATGTAACAGGAACAAGTGATTTAACACCTGTCGCTAAACAAATGGAGTTAATTAAAGAATTAGTTCCAGAAGCTAAAACGGTAGGTGTCATTTATACGACAAGTGAAGTGAATTCAGAAGTTCAAGTGAACATGGCTGAAGAAGCAGCCAAAGAATTAGGATTAGAAGGAATTAAAGTTGGTGTGACAACAGTTAGCGATATTCCACAAGCAGTTGCTTCTGTTATTGATAAAATTGATGCCATGTATGCCCCAATCGACAACTTAATTGCAAGTTCTATGCCAGTTTTATGGAATGCATGTGCCGATAAGAAAATTTCAATTGTTTCAGGCGTGGATACAATGGTCATTGATGGTGAAATTGCAACAGAAGGAATTGATTACTATCAATTAGGATATGAAACTGGTCTGATGGCTGCCCAAGTATTAGAAGGAAAAGACCCTAGCACGATGCCGATTAATACGTTTTGAGTGCCTAAGAAAAGTACCTCCATAATAGACTTTAAAGCGATTTTATCATAGAATCATTTCGCTTTTATTTTTTTGTCTACTATAGAGGTACTATATCATCCGACATCCCTTTCTTTTTTTGGCAAAAGGTTGCAACAAAGAATTAGAATGAGTAAAATATTACGTAGATAAGTCCAGCTAAGTTTTTACATCGTAAAAACTTTTAGCAAGACTATAGTCTGTCTTGCATGACAGGACCATCTCATCTTTGGGGTGTTATATTAAACGTAGAAAATATTTCTATTTGTATGTAGTAAAACTAAAATAAGAAACGTGGAGGCTTTTTTATGTCAAAAAAAGTAGCAGTAATATTTACAGGTGGAACCATTTCAATGAAAGTAGATCCACGTCTGAAAGCCGCGATTCCTTCAATGTCTAGTGAAGATATTATGTCAATGGTCACAAACATTGATCAAATTGCGGAACTTGATATTGTGGAGTTTGGAAAATATCCAGGGCCACATATGACGCCAGAAAAAATGATGGAGTTAAAGCGTATTGTTGAACAAAAGTTAAATCAAGAAAATATTGCGGGTGTTGTCGTTACCCACGGAACAGATAATTTAGAAGAAACAGCTTATTTATTAGATGCTTGCTTGAACAATGAAAAACCAGTTGTCGTTGTTGGAGCGATGCGTAATGGATCAGAGCTTGGTTACGATGGACCAAGTAATTTAGCAGCCGCAATTTGTACAGCAATTCATCCAAAATCACGAAATAAAGGTGTTTTAGTTGTTTTAAATAATGAAGTGAATGCTGCAAGAGAAGTGACAAAAACACATACAATGAGCTTAGATACATTTAAATCATTAGAGTTCGGACCAATCGGAATTGTTGACCAAGATGATGTCATCTATTATCATAAACAATCGATTCCAACAAAACATGTCGCAACGGATTCGATTGAGACAGATGTTCATTTATTGAAAGCTGTTTCAGGGATGGATTCTACCCTACTTCATTTCTTAGTTGAAAAAGGAGCTAAAGGAATTGTCATCGAAGCGATGGGACGTGGAAATGTTCCACCAATGATGATGGATGGAATTAAAGCAGCACTTGAGGCACAAATTCCAGTGGTGATTGTCTCACGTTCTCCGATGGGACGTGTGTTAGGTTCTTATGGTTATGATGGTGGTGGTGCTCAATTACAACAATTAGGTGCGATCTTAGCAAGTAATCTAAATGGACAAAAAGCACGTATTCAATTAATGTTAGTCTTAACAGTCTCTAAAAACTTAGAAGAAGTTAAATCATATTTCATCGACTAAAAAAGCGCAAACATGGAAAATTCCATGTTTGCGCTTTTCTTATGATAATTCTTCAAGTAAACCTTCTTTGAATTCGTCTAATATAGCCTCTTTTTGTTCTTGCCATTGTTCGTAAGTCGTAATTTTAACCGTAATATCACGTAGTGAATCTGCAATAACTGAGGCAATCTTTGTAATACTATCTTCATAAATACATTCGACATCATCAATTTTCACAATTGTATGAGCGACGGTTTCAATTAAGTCATTTAAAACTTCATCGGCATGCTCTTCTAATTGTGAATACAATACTTTTTTAAGACGTGTAATCGATGGTGACGTTTGATAGGCATTTTCTAAGAATCCTAGAAATTTTTCAAAGTCATCCACACTGTCTTGTGGTTCGATTTCAAATAAAATTTTAAAAAATAAGTTCCAATGAAACTCTTTATTCATGACATCTCTAAAATAAGGGCCGATAATTTGAGTAAATGTCGTACTATAAATCGGTTCGCGTGAGAAAACAATCGGCACATTAAATTCAACGCGTTCGTTAGAAACTTCAGAGATACGCTCTAAGGCTTTAATTAAAGAGTCACTAATATTCGTAATCTCAAGTGTCCCAGTCGGTGAAAAGGTATATTTCATAATCGTTTGACAAGCCTTTTTGATGTTCACATTCATCCCAATTTGTTCTTTTAGTTGTTTGGCAAAGACATCGTTACACATTTTTGCCATGACTTCCTCTAAGTTTTTTCGTTGATAATCTTCATCGGTTTGACGTTGCTCAACATTTCGATAGATAGTAAGTAATTGTTTATCGAGTAAGGCAAGATTATTTTTGATCGAGTGCATCATCTCAATTAATAAATCATCGACTAAAAGGAAATTGTAGTTTTTATAAATAATTTTATGTTCAATCTCACCCCAGAATGAGTTGACTAGTGATTTGATTTGTAACTCAAATGGAAGATCAGTATCCGTATCGGTTACTAAGCCATCAATACGGAAAATTTTAAATCCGTTTTTTTGTTTTTGAGGTTGACGACCATCTAAACTTAACTTCACATTCGGATTCATTTCATTATAGTAGTAGCCATCTTCATTTCGAACGTTAAAATGTTTTTTCAGCATTTTATAAATAGCACGCTCATCTTGTTCAAAGCGACATTCAATACGAACCCCAATCAAATCAGATAATTGATAAATTAAACGAATGGGATCGTTATACTTTTTATAATAACCTTGACGAAGAATTTTTTCTTTTAAACTATCTCGCCCCTTTACACGCGTCGTAATATTTAAATACTCCATCGTATAAAGGCTCATAATTTCTGTAAACTCCATTTGAAGAAGTTTTGAAATAACTTCTAATTGTTCACGTTTTTCATCAAGTGTTGTTAACGCTTTATCTATATATCTAAATTCTGCTAATGGCAAGATTAACTCCCCTTTTTAAATAAGTTTACATCTTTATTGTATCGCGAATTAAAGCGTTAGGCTAATGGAAAAATCGTATAAATTAAAAGCCTAGCAACTGATTGTTGTTAGGCTACCAAATACGGTTAGGTGAAAAGCCATGTGATTCCACTTCGTATAAATATTGACTTTGGCTAATATCTTTTGGTGTCACGAGCCATCCCCCATTGCTATCTAAGTCAATTCCAATACTATTAAATACTTTCCAAACGATATCTGAACAATGTGTCGTTGTTAAATTATTTTTTGAGGCAAATAAATCATAGTTAAGATCTAAAAAGTTGGACATCGCTGACTCGACTACTCTTGAAAGCACTTCTTCATCTTGTTCTTTTAAGCGAAGAACTTTCACCGTCGGATAGTAATTCCATTTCTCGAGTGATTCTAATCGTGACTGAGTCCCATATCCGATAGCTTCAAGAACAAGTCCCGCTTCAACATCAACAACAATCCCGGCATGACCATGTCGATATAAGAGCGTATGATTGGATTTCGTAATGAGAATATCGCCATTTTTTACATCCGCTAACTGATGGCAGGCGATTTGTTGATGAGAATCATTCACACATTGTTCTTCTAACGTGAATAAGGTAATTGGATAATCCACAACGCTCATAATATCTGTTGACTGTTTCATCACAGAAATCGAATTCTGATTTGAATACGGCGTATAGGCATTTAATTCAACTAAAAAGTTTAAAAGAGCAACGATGATTAAAAGAGCAACAAAAGAGATAAAATAGTAATTAGGCTTTTTCATAAAATCCTCCGAAAACTGTAATACCATGTCGTTCTTCTATTATAACATATCTCTTCTTTATTTATACCATCTTACTCTCTTTCATCCATGATTCATACCATAAAATAAACGTGATGAGCGTCCATATTTTTTGTGCGTAATCTCGCTTTCCTTTTGCATGTGACTCTAAATAAGAAATCGCAAGCTTTTGATTGATGAGATGTTCACAACTCTTAGATAAGAGAATGTCCCGTGCTTCATCAAATAGTTCATTTTTAAGCCACTTTTTTAAAGGAACAGCATACCCTTTTTGATGAGACTCAAATGCATGAAGGGGAATCACATCAGCAAATGCTTCACGTAGTAAAATTTTTGTTTGTTGACCTTTAATTTTATCTTGCCAGCTTAAGTACTTTGTTAGCTCTAGAACATGCTGATCTAAAAATGGCACCCGTAGCTCTAAAGCATGTGCCATCGTCAGTCGATCTGATTTTACTAAAAGATCTCCAGGAAGCGATGTTTTAATATCGACCATTTGCATTTGAGTTAAACTATCCAAATTAATAAGTCCTTCATAAATCGGATGTGTGAGAGAAGTAATCGGTAATGAGTCTTGATAAAAGGAAAGAAGGTTTTGTTTTTCTTTTTCATTAAAAACAAAGGCCTTTCCAAGATGGCGATCTTTTAATGGAATACAAGCACGTTGAATCAAGCTTTTGTCTTGAAGCGACGGTAAAAAATGAGCTATCTTATTGAATACGCTCTTAAAAGAAGTGGGAAGATAGTTGAATAATTTTAGAGCCGTTGCGTCTTTATAAGTTTGATACCCTCCAAATAACTCATCAGCGCCTTCGCCGGATAAAATGACTTTCACTTCTTTTCTTGCCTCTTTTGCAATGCTATAGATAGCAACAGAAGATGGATCAGCTAAAGGCGTATCTAGAAAGTGAATCGCCAGTTTTGCTTCCTCTAAAAATTGTGTGGCAGTTAAAGTCTTTATTTTTAAATCAAGGTTTAAGTCTTCAGCTGTTTTTAAAGCAATGGGAATTTCACGATCCCCCTCTTCTTCAAAACCAAGGGTAAATGCTTTAAGATCTTCTTTAAACACTTTTGCACAGGTGGCAATAATCGTTGAATCAAGACCTCCCGATAAAAAACACCCAACTTCTACATTACTTTGTAGATGAGCTTGAACAGATTTTAAAATCGCTTGTTGGAGCTCTTCTTTTAAAATATAAGATGTTTTTTTCGTAGGCAATAATTCAACAGTAGCAAATCGTTGAATGGTAAGTCCTTGTTCAAAGGAATACGTTAAAAACGTTCCAGGTTCAAGAAGTTTAATGTCTTTTAAACAGGTTGCAGGTTCTTTAATGTATTGAAACGTAAAATAATGTTGTAACGCTTCAAAATCAAGATACTTTTCATTATAATGATTAAATTTAAAAACCTTAAGCTCAGATGTTAAAAATAATCCTTCTTCAAACGCATAATAATACAGCGGTTTGATTCCAAATCGGTCACGAACAGCTACTAATTGATTGAATTGTTCATCATATAACACAAGAGAAAACATGCCACGTAATTGGGTCATGAAATCAAGACCGAGTAATTGATATAAGGTTAAGATCACTTCAGCTTCTGAAGAGGTTTCAAAATAAAACCCTAGCTTTTCAAGTTGATGGCGAAGCTCTAGATAATTATAGATTTCACCATTAAATACGAGATGGCATAATCCATCACTTGAATGAAAGGGTTGTTGCGCGCCACCTTCTAAGTCAATAATGCTTAAGCGATTGAATCCTAAGATGAGTTGTTCAGTTACATATAATCGTTCGTCGTCTGGTCCACGATGCTTTATTTTATCTAAAGCGTGCTGCATGAATTGGAGCTCTTCAATCGTTGTTTGTTTTTTCATTAAAACAACTAGTCCACACATGAGTATCACCTATTTATGCTAAGTTATATCCTAGTGTACGATGAATCCCCTTTTTTAATTACTAAAAAACAAAACAATATACACGAACACTTGTTCGTGATTTATCCGGACGATGAGAAAAGTTGCCTCACAGGCATTAAAAAGCTAGACTAAGCGTGATCAAGTACGAGAAATAGCGTTATCATTTTTATAATGAGCTAGTTTTCTTTTAAAAGGTATGAAAGCACCAAACGAACAACCGTTTGTTTTATATAAAAAAGAGATAGTTTAAACTATCTCTTTTGAACACATTAGCAATTGATAATCGTTCCTCCATTGACATGAAGTGTAATTCCTGAAATATATGATCCTTCATTAGAAGCAAGTAACACATAAGCACCTGCTAATTCAACTGGGTGTCCCATACGTTTCATTGGAACATTAGCTCCATGTTGAGAAACTTTTTGTGCATCAAATGAAGCTGGAATTAATGGTGTCCAAATAGGACCTGGCGCCACCGCATTGACACGAATTCCTTTTTTTGCTAAGTTGGCTGCTAGTGAACGAGTGAAAGCTGTTAAAGCCCCTTTAGTTGATGAGTAATCAAGTAAGGTTTCATTTCCCTCAAAAGCTGTCACTGAAGTCGTATTAATAATGCTATCGCCTTCTGTTAAATGTGGGACCACGGCACGTGTTAAATAAAACGTTCCAAAGTAGTTGACTGCAAATGTTTTATGTAAATCTTCATCTTTAATTTGAGTAATTTCGTTTTGTGGATATTGAACTGCCGCATTGTTAACTAAAATATTAATTTGATTGAATTTAGCTAACGTTTGATTGACCACTTCTGTTGCAAATTGAGGATCTGTTAGATCACCTGAAATGAGTAAACACTCCCCTTGTACTTGTTCAATTGCTTGTTTAGTTTCATTGGCATCTTCTGTTTCATCGTAATAAACGACAACGACTTTTGCTCCTTCTTTAGCATAAGCTAAAGCGACGGCACGACCGATTCCAGAATCACCACCTGTGATAATTGCTACTTTATCTTTTAAACGACCAGTTCCTTTATTATACTCTGGATGATCATAAATCGGTTTAGGATCCATTTGTGATTCAAGACCTGGCTGTTTATTTTGTGATTGTGCCGGTGCAGTTTTAGGAAATTGACTCCATGGTGTACTCATAAAATATCCTCCTTTAGTGTTTTAAAGCATTCGTTTGTATTGTTTGTCAAATTCAACTTTTTATTAATCAACTTTGATG
>JAUMTV010000140.1 GCA_030531025.1 Turicibacter sp. | reverse complement strand
AGTGGATGTTTTACTAATAAAAATGAAGAGATAGAAATCATTGCTGTTGATGGAAACACCGATTGTATTGAAGTTTTGGAAGGACTGGAGCGTGGAGAGTATAACAATTGAGTGCTTGTCATCATAGCTGTATTGGTGGGCCAGCTATCGGAGATAAAGAAGTGAATCTTTTTAAAAGAAAAATGAGAATTAAAAAGTATAAAGAACAAAAAGAAATAAATGAAATTCCAGCCTCACAAGCTTATCTTGTCGAAGTGAATATTCAGCGAACATTAAAAAATAAGTATTCTCCTATTCTTCAACCAGATGAAAAAGAAATTGAAGAAATTTTACATCGCATCGGTAAGTATTCAGTCGCAGATGAACTCAATTGCGGTTCATGTGGTTATAAAACATGTCGCCAAAAGGCAATCGTCGTTTATAATTAATTCGCAGAACCATCGATGTGTTTACCGTATATGAAGCATAAAGCAGAAACATATTCTCATGTTATTTTTGATGTTACACCAAGTATTATTTTAGTGGTCAATGAGGAGTTGAATATCGTAGATATCAATCCAGCCGCTGAGAAATTTTTTGATGTTACAAAAGATCAGGCAGTAGAGCTTCCTATTTCTATTTTTTTAGAAGAAGAACCTTTTGTGAATGTGTTAAACAATCAAGAAGATTTGATAGGTAATCGATTAACATTAAATAACAATCAAACGACAGTTATTGAAAGTATTATGCGTGTCGAGCATCAAGATGTGATGCTTTGTATTTTACATGACTTAACCGAAGAAATTCGCCACGAACAACAGCTACAACGTCTGAAAATTGACGCAGTAGAGATGGCCCAACAAGTGATCAATAAACAGATGATTGTCGCTCAAGAAATTGCGAGTTTACTCGGAGAGACAACAGCGGAAACTAAAGTGACATTAACGCGTTTAAAACAATTCATACAAGAAAATGAGGTATAGGCATGAGGTTCTTTGTTGATTTTGCTTGTGGAAGTTTAAATAAATCAGGAGAGGAGCTATGTGGAGACAAAGTTGAGTTTTTTCGAACTTCAAATTGTGTCATTGCTGTTTTATCAGATGGGTTAGGAAGCGGGGTGAAATCAAATATTTTAGCAACATTGAGTTCTAAAATTGCCATTACTATGCTAAAAGCTGGGCTTTCAATTGATGAGGTCGTTGGTACGATGGTACATACACTTCCAGTTTGCCAAGTTCGAAACCTTGCTTATTCTACATTAACGATTGTCAAAATATATAAGTCCAGATAAGTTTTTCATATCGGAAAACTTTTAGCTGGACTATAGGATGCCTTAATATTAAAGTGGCTTACCAACTAAGACTGGTGTAGCATTATAAAATACATTTCTGTTTATATATAGATGAAAAGGATCAAGTTTATGTCGTGGAAATTGATAATCCAGGCGTCTTTTTTATTAGAGATGAGTCGGTAAAGTCACTGAGTAGCAAAGAGCGATTAGTTAATGGTCGAAAAATTAAAGAAAGTCAGTTTTTATTACAAGAAGGAGATACGCTAGTTTTAACTAGCGATGGCGTTATCCATGCAGGAGTTGGAACCGTCTTGAATTTAGGATGGAGTTGGCCAGAAATTTCGCACTTTTTACAATCTGTTATTGATAACGAAAAGTCAGCTCGTAAAATTGCTAATTTATTATTAGAAGTTTGCTCTGATTTATATGGAGCGAAGCCTGGTGATGATACAACTGTTGCCACGTTAAAAGTCATTAAACCTAAATGGGCGACTTTGTTTGCGGGACCGCCTCAATCAAAAGAAGAAGACAAGCAAGTTATGGAAGCGCTGATGAGAAGTAGTGGAAAGAAAGTCATTTGTGGGGGAACAGCAGCCAATATTGTCGCTCGAGAAATTCATGAAGAGATTCAAACAAGCTTTGATTACATTGATCCTCACTTCCCGCCGATTGCCTATCTTCGAGGGACTGGCTTAGTGACTGAAGGTGTATTGACAATGAAGGGAGCCGTTGATATTTTAAGAGATATTCAATTGAACTCTCGATTTGAGCGATTAGAGGAAGGACATGGCGCCGCTCGTTTAGCCAAACTTCTGTATGAAGAGTGTACGCATATTCACTTATTAGTTGGACGTGCAATTAATGCCGCTCATCAAAACCCTGATTTCCCAAAAGAATTAAGTATTAAATTACGAGTGATTGAGGAATTAGAAGAGATTTTAATAAAAGTTGGGAAAGTTGTTGAAGTTCAATATTTTTAATCAAAAAAGCATCCTTATTCTAAGGATGCTTTATATTTTATGAAGATTTTAAAATACTTAAAAACTCTTCTTCATTTAAGAAAAGTATTTCTTGTCCATGATAAACAAGTTGAATCGCCTTTTTTAACTTTGTACTCATTTCATCAGGTGAAAGCTCGTAAATATTTTTTACTCCAGTGACAATAATATTTGTTTTTTTTGTTACCGAACTACCCACTGTTCCCCCTAATTGCCCAATTAAAGCAATGGCTTCATGACGAGATAGACTTTTTAGTGTTCCAGTAAATACGACCGTTTTATGTTTGAAAAAGTCAGTTTGGCTATAAAAGAGTGGCGAAGCTTTCATTTCTCTTTGAAAAGTGGACGTCATTGAACAACGTCCTTTTTTAGGTGGTTGATAACCTTTGTCAAAAACGCGTCCTGGTTTAATTCCGACTGTGCTAAAAAGATCATGGATGTTTGCTACCTTTAATTCTTCTTTGACTTTCAATAAGATATTGGCGCAAGCAAACGCATCTGCACCAGCGTGGTGATGATTAAATTCAAGTCCAAGATAATGATTAATTGTATTTAGTTTAGCATTTTCAAGCATTGGGAAAAAGTTTTTGGATAAAAGCATCGTACACCCATAGTCAAACGATGGATACGGAAGGTTGTAAGCATCAAGTGTGGCACGTAAAACACTCATATCAAACGATGCATTGTGAGCTACAATAAAGGCGTTGTTAAAATAAGGCTCAAGCTCAGGCCATAGCTCATAAAATTCTTTGGCATCTTTTACATCACGAGCTCTTAATCCGTGAATCCATGTATTCATTGGACTAAATCTTAATTCTTTTGGTTTAATTAAATAATATAATTCATCAATCACTTTCCCATTCTTCACAATAGTCATCCCAAGTGAACAAGCACTGGCACGCTTTTCATTTGCAGTTTCAAAATCAATCGCAATAAAATTCATGAGTTAGCCCCCTACATAATGTCTGTAGTTACTATTATAGACCTGTCCTAATCTTCTGTTAAGTAAAAGAAAAAAATGGATAGAATAAGAAGTGATAAAAGTGATGAAATGAAGCGTGGATAAACATTTTGAATGGATTAATTGCTGCTAAATAAGACGAATGTCTATGAGTTTGATTGCAAGAATAATGAATCAAATCTTCTCATATATTGGATAACAGTTTAGAGTTAGAAGGGGGAAGAAACATTGACGCAAACAAAACTCATGGTTGAAAGTCTTGGTCGAAAATCGTTGCAATTAACACCGAATCTAACAAGAACTTGTTGCTTTTATCAAGTTCAACAAACTCAAATTAAATGTTCATCAGCACATTTTATTCTTTTAATTGATCGTTCAGCGAGTATGATTCGTTATCTTGAAGAACTTAAAGAAATAATTAGGTTAACTATTCGTCAATTAAAATCAAATTCAAAACATCGGTTATCGGTTTTATCATTTGGAAATGATCATGAGGTGGAGTGGTTACTAGATAACTCCCAGGCATCTGAGGCCGAGTTTCAACTGAATACTATTCATCGACGATTAGAAGAAAGTTGTGGAGATGAGTTTACCGTTTTATCAACGGCACTCGAGACAATATTTAATAGTGTAATCAAATCTAATGAGACTGATGAAGTAGTTCAAGTTATTCTTATTACCGATGGCTATTTATATGCTCGCAATCAATCATTACAAGTGGAGCAATCCCGTTGTTATGGATGGATACTTGATTTTACTGCAAGACATATTGGCTTTCAGATTGTAGGAGTCGGTGCGTGTGATTTGAACTTTTTAACTCAACTAGCTGCCACAACTAAAATAGGTGATTTTTACCCTTATGTCGATAGTCAAAGTTACCGATATTGTCTTAAACACTGGATTAAATTTGGTACTCATTTATTAAATCCATCGCATCAAATTTTAAATAATAATTACTTTTTAGCTTTACAATCCCAACATGTCAACAACCCAAGACAACTCATCACGGTAGGAAATCATCCGCAATTAATTATCACCTTTGATGATATTTTACAAATCAATCAGCAAACATTTCCGACTAAGGAGATTGAAATCTCAAATGAAGTGGAAAAGCAGTTTAAACTTTCGTATGCCTACTATTTATTAAAACAACATCAAGTAGATGAAGCTGCTTTTTTATTACAAGAAACCGATCTTTTTTCCATCATTCATCATGGATACTCTGATGTTGAAATTTGTCAAAGTTTGAATGCAATCCATCGTTATCGCTATCAACCTCAATTAATTCTTCCGACTAAAGGGTCACATTTAGAAAAGCCCTCTGTTTTAACTCTCTTAGAGATGATTTTAAATGATCCTTTTTCAATCCTTTTTTGGAAATATGAACAATCATCCACGCTAAAAATTGAAGAGGACGTAGTTACATTTATTCCTCACTCAAAGCTTTATTTTCCAATTACAAAAGTACAAGTTAGCACAACTAAACAAAATATTATATTCACCGTAAAAGTTGAAGGCGTTGCGATGCAAAATCAAACAGGCTTGAAATTAGATTGCTTTATTTTTCGAAATTATTTTTTTGTTGAAAATGGTAATTTAAAACTCAAACAATTAGCGTGTCAATTATCTCCGATGTTAAGGCAGAAATTACTTGATTTAAAGTTAATTAAACCAACGTCTATCAATGAACAATGGGGAATCGATTTGATTAATTTAACTCATTTAAAACTTGTCACCTCAAACACAGGGCTCATTGATAGGAGTGATCAAGTGGTTAAGCAATTATATGAACTTGAACAGACGAAATTAAAAATTCAAATTTTAGAGACGATGATTCGTGATCAATGGCGAAGAAGTGGTGTAAAAAAACAAAGTCATTCATTTAAACTTATGAAACATCAGTATCAAGTTAGTGATTCTGGACTGTTTAAACCTCGAATAAAGCCACGATCAGTATTGAAGCGGGATACTACCTTACAACTTGTAACGGAATGGTGTATTGAAAATTTTTCGAAATCAACAGAGCAGCAAAAATGCTATGAAAGCATTCAATCAAATTTGTTAATTTGCAATGAATCTGTATTTACTTATTTAAATCAGTGCCTTAGTCAAGAAAAAAAGAAACGATTAACACTTCAAAATCAAATTTATCTTTTAAGACTACAATCACAGTTATCCAATCAACCACTTTTTAATTGGGATGAAGTAAAAGTTGAGCATGAAAGATTAAATAAAATGGTTATTTCAAAACAAAAAATTGGCGAATTGATGATTAAAGAGAATAAATATTTCATTCACTCCGCAACCTAAGAAGAGATAAGAATGCATTAAAAGGAGGTATGTAGGAAATGGGGATAAATCAACGGTCGATGATTCGCAGCCAGCTGTTCTATTTGAAAGCTATTTTTGTACCTGTCTTCCTCTTTTGTCACTTGTTTATCTTTGAATCTGCGAAGCCATTCGTCCATGCACATGAGGAAATCACCTTACCGAGTATCTTCATTAATGATTTAGATGTCTCGACATTAACTCAAGATGAGATTATTACAATGATTGAAAATCAACTGAATGAATATCAGAATCGTAAGATTATCGTTCATGTCAATGATCAATTATTTGAAACAACATTATCTGAGTTTCATCCTAAGGTTAAAGAAGATCTAAATCAATTAGTGGAAGAAATATTAACACTTGGAAAAGATTTAGAGTTAATGCAACAAATTTCACAAGTAAACGAATCACAATATTATCAGTTCATGATTGAGTATACGTATGATGATGAGGAATTAGAGAAGTGGGCACGAGCGATTGAAAAAGAAGTGTACATTGAAAAGATAGAACCAAAATTTCAAAGAATTTCTTCAGCAGAGCTTAAGCTAGATGAAGGACGAGATGGACAAATTCTTGTTGTTGAACAATTGCTAGAGGAGTTAAGCAAACAGCTAAATGAAAGTTCAATGAATGCGGTAGAAGTCGATGCGAATATCATGATCGATCCTCGGGAGTTAGATGTTGAAGAATTAAAAACCATTGATTCAAAAATTTCATCTTATTCAACAGAATACTTAGCTGGCATACCACGGGCTAAAAATGTAGAGTTAGCAGCATCAAAAATTAATCATACGATTTTAATGCCAGGTGAGGAGTTTTCGTATTATAAGAAAGTCGCACCTATTGATGCAGCTCATGGTTATGTGAATGCAACAATCTTTTTAAATGGAAAGCCAATTCCAGGAATTGGTGGAGGTATTTGTCAAGTGTCTTCTACTTTATACAACGCCCAATTAAAAGCTGGAATTGTAGCAACAGAACGCCAAAACCATAGCTTACCTGTTAGGTATGTTCCTCTTGGGCAAGATGCAACCATAGCAGATAATGTGATTGATTTAAAGTTTATTAATACACATGAGTATCCTATTTTAATTTTTACATATGCAAATTATGGGAGTTTAACCGTTGAGTTTTGGTCAAATTCAATGGCTTTGAATGGAATTACCTACAAACCTAAAACGGTCATTTATGATGGAGGATTAAAAGCAGATACAACGTTATATGGATATAATGCAGAAGGGGAGGTCGTCTATGAGCAGTTTTTACATACGAGTGTATATAAAAAGAAAGCTCATTAAAGGAGGCCACTGAAAAAGTCCATTTAATTAAAACAAGTGACGCAAATAGAAGATAAAATAATGAAAAACCTTAGAAAAATGAGCTGAATTAGCATATTTTCTAAGGTTTTTTGTGTTATTTAGCGTATTTTTAGTCTTTCTTTTTAAATAATTTTAGTTTTTCAGTGGCTTCCATTAAAGTCGATGATTTTTTACTGTTGTCAAAAAGACGTTATTAAAGCGCTAATCATTGTAAGAAAATCTTAATTATTTCATAAGGAAAAAGAAAAAAATAGCAATTTATCACTTGGTATGATGGACTGGACCAAATGAAAAAAGCTATTTTTAAAAAAAGGGGTTATCTTACATGAATAAACGCAATAAAAAACGTAAATCTAAAAAGACATTGTTAATAAGATTAAGATTAATTATTTATTTAGTACTTATCGTTGGGGGTCTTATTGCTCTTTTTAAATCTATATAAAAACAGATAAGTATTCTACATCTAAGGTGGCAAACAAAACTACTGATATCCTTTC
>JAUMTV010000139.1 GCA_030531025.1 Turicibacter sp. | reverse complement strand
AACCAGCTATATAAGTCCAGATAAATTTTCTTCATAGAAAATTTAAGCCCTACTAACGGTAGATACATTTTCTTCGAAAATGGTAGGTGACCCAAGCCCTAATAGTGGGGAATTAGATTTCTTTCAGAAATCGTTAGGTGACCCATTCCCTAGCAAAGGAGGAGTAGATTATCTTTGATAATCGCCAGGTGACCCCTGGACGATAGTTGGCCTTGAACTTAAAAAGGACTAGAAACTGAGTATGATTCTGAAAATGTAGATTATTTCTCTGTTTTTATATAGTGCATAGGCAGTGAAAAGAGAACCGATTATTTTACAAGGACACTTAGATATGGTGTGTGAGAAATTATCAACTTGCGATCATGATTTTCTAATGGATCCAATTCCTTATTATATTGAAGAGGGGATTATGCGTACGAAAGGAACTACATTAGGAGTTGATGATGGAATTGCGATTAGTTATATGCTTCGCTTATTAGAAACTGATGATGTGATTCATCCAGACTTAGAATGCGTATTTACGACAGAAGAAGAAACGGGGCTTTATGGGGCAGCCGCATTAAATATGAGTCTTTTAAAAGGGAAACGTTTAATTAATTTAGACGCAGGACCTGAAGGTTGTATGCTAGTTGGCTCAGCAGGAGGGACTGGTGCTATTTTTAGTTGTCCCGTACAGTGGCAGATCATTAAAGGTAATGTCTTTAAAATTCAAATTAGTGGGGTACAAGGTGGACATTCTGGAGGAGAGATAGATAAAGAACAAGCGAATGCGATTCTTTTAGCAGGACGATTACTCAATGATTTGGTGACTAAAAAAGAAGCTCATTTAGTAAATTTACAAGCTGGAAGTAAAGATAATGCGATTCCACGCGAATGTGAGTTAATTATTACAACATCTAGTTTTGATTTAAGCCATTGTACCGAGTGGGCTGAAGAATGGTTAAATACGTTTAAAAAAGAGTTCGGTAAAACTGAATTAACGATGATGATGGATGTTGAAGAAGTAAGAAACTATTCACAGATGATGAGTTATGACTCTACTCAACGAGTATTAAATTGGATTCGTCTTTGTCCAAATGGTGTTGTGAAAAAGAATTTAGAGTTAAATCAATTAGTAGAAACTTCGTCTAATTTAGCCGTTGTTAAAACGATAAAAGAAAAAGTTGAATTTCATGTTTCAGTTCGTAGTGCCATGTTGTCGCAGCAAGAGGATCTCGTTTCAAAGTTAGTGTTGCTTGCAGATGTTTTAAACATGGATTATACGTTAGGTGGGAGTTATCCAGCGTGGGAATACACACCTCATTCATTTCTTCAAGAATATTGTCAGTCAGTGTATAAAAGTCTAACTGGGCAACCACTTAAGGTGATGGCGGTTCACGGTGGATTAGAGTGTGGAATTTTTAAGTTAAAAGAGCCTAATTTAGATATTGTTGCTTTAGGTTGTGATGGTGGAGGAGCGCATACTCCTGATGAATGGTTAGATTTGAACTCTTTTGAACGAGTGTATAATTACTTAGCAGAGGTGTTAAAAGCATTAGCTATATAAAAAAGACTGCGAGGCTTTGCAGTCTTTAGTATGATAGTTGATAAATTAAAAATCTTTCGCGATGATCACGTTTATTATTTGGTAAAGGGATTTCTTGTTTGAGCGTAAAAGCTGTTCGATGTTCTAAAAAGTATTGATATTCATCTGAAGCATAATAAAGAATCAGCTCAACATGACGTGGATGTTGTTCAAGAGAAACGAGAATATTTTCAACAATCTTTCTAAAGATTTGAATTGAGAATGGATTGAAGAAATAGAATTTGTTGTTAGTGGATTGAATTAAATAATCTTCAGCTAGACAACAGTGAAAGTCAAGATGATCGGCTGAACGACGATGTTTCTTAAGATAATTTGCTTTGTTGCTCATCGCAATTTCATAAAAATTTTCATTCATTTCAATTCCTGTTACATGAGCATGGAAGTAATGGTGAATGTAAAAATTAAGGCGTCCTTTCCCACAACCATAGTCAACGATATGATCGGACGATTTAAGTTCATAATTTTCAAATAAATAATGAAGAAATTCATAAGGCGTTGGTTCGTATCGGTGATAAAGGTGTGACGTATGATATTTATCTGTTCCGCCTGTTTCAATATTTAATAATGTTTCATAATCTTTTTCGGTCATTGATTTTATCCTCTTTTACTGTTAGAATAACTTTATTTTATGAGTTTATCACATAACTTTCAAGGGGATAGATGTGGATAACTTGAGATAGGGGTGTTTTTTTGTATAAGTGTAATCAGCGAGTTGAAATTAAAAGTCCATCCTTTGAGGAGTTAGCATATGTTGTAAAGCTATGGTCGGATTCAAATACGATGGAGGATGTCGGTGGCGTTGTTGAATTTGAATCGAATCGCCATCAAAGTTGGTATGAAAAAATGGTTAATCCAGGTGATGGTTATAATGTTTATTGTTTAATCTATAATAAAAAGAAGGAGCCCATTGGTGAAGTCAGCTTTCATCAATACCAATTAGATTCTAAAACTGCTAGACTAAATATTAAAATTGAAGCAAAGCATAGAGGGAATGGCCATGCAAAAGAAGCGTTAGATTTAATGTTAGATTATTATTTTAATGAATTTGGTGGAGAAGTAATGTTAGACGATGTAGCTAACGCAAATGGGGTTCAAGTGTTAAAAAAGTATGGTTTTGAGATTATCAGTCAATCTCAAACAAGTACATTACTAAAATTGACAAAATCTAAATATAATCAGTTAAAAAATGAGTCGAAATAAGACTCGTTTTTTAGTTGATTGACGATACTTATTCCTTCTTATATAATAAAAAGCTGTATGTCATTATTTGTAGAAGTGAGGTTATCAATGAAAGAGTTAAGGCAAGAGTGGTCAGGAAACATTAAAGGTGATGTATTAGCGGGGATTGTGGTTTTTATGGCATTAATTCCCGAGGTAATAGGGTTTATGATTGTTGCAGGCGTTGATCCAATGATTGGAGTTTATGCAACGTTTTGTATTACGCTCATAACGGCTATCTTTGGTGGGCGTCCTGGTCTTGTTTCGGCAGCAGCTGGAGCAATGGCATTAGTTTTAGCAAGCTTAGTTCGTGATCATGGGATTCAATATATGTTTGCTGCAACGATTTTAACAGGAATTTTACAAGTGATTTTCGGATATTTAAGAATTGGAAACTTATTAAAATTTATTCCGAAACCAGTGATGCATGGATTTGTCAATTCACTTGGAATTATGATGTTTATCTCTCAATTAGAACATTTCCAAGGAAATCCTATGTTGTTAGTTTTAGGAGTGATTGGAATTGCAATCATTTATTTATTCCCAAAACTAACGAAAAAGATTCCATCACCCATTGTTGCAATTGCGATTGTCACAATAATTGTTTTAGTCTTTGACATAGATATTAGAACATTAGGAGATATGGGGCGCATTACGAGTGAGTTACCTCGATTTATTTTCCCTAATGTACCGTTGAATTTAGAAACATTATCAATTATTTTCCCGTATGCCATCTCATTATCGATTGTAGGAATTGTTGAATCATTATTAACGGCTCAATTAATCGATGAGATGACAGAAACATCAAGTAATAAAAATCGTGAAACAGTTGCCCAAGGATTAGCGAATATTGTATCAGGATTTTTTGGAGGAATTGCAGGTTGTGGAATGATTGGTCAATCGATGGTGAATTTAAATTATGGAGGACGTGGACGTTTAGCAAGTGCAGTAGCTGGAACCTTAATGTTAAGTTCCATGATTTTATTTAGTGACTTTATCACAAAAGTACCAGTTGTTTCATTATCAGCAGTTATGGTTGTTGTTTCATTAACAACGATTAACTGGCAATCATTAAAGCGTATTAAACGTGTACCGCTGACTGATAATATCGTCATGTTAACTACTGTTGCAATCGTTGTTTATACGCATAATTTAGCATACGGTGTTGTCACGGGAACTTTATTAAGTGCAATTTTCTTAGGTATTAAGAGCTCAAAAGTTCAGGTAAACAAAATTGATCGTAATGGGATTGTTTATATCGTGAGTGGTCAGTTATCATTTGCTTCTTGTTCAGATTTTATTCAGGCCTTTGATTATCAAGAAAAGATGAAAGAAGTAACGATTGATTTTACAAATGTTCGTTTATGGGATGAATCAGCGGTAGATGCTATTGATAAAGTTGTGATTCGTTTACATAAAGGTGGCACTAAAACACACTTAATTGGATTAAGTCCATCATGTGAGGCACTCATTGAACAATGTGCGATTCATAATAAACCAGGAAGTTTAGAAGTCGTAGCTGGACATTAAAAAGAGCGGTTATCCGCTCTTTTAATTTGTCAAAAAATATAAAATATCGATATAATAAGTCTAAGATTAAATGAAGGAAGAGACAACATGAGACATGAAGGACAAATTCGGGTCAAACTTAAATTAAATCCAATACAATTATATGAACATCAGTTAGAAGCACTAGACGTATTAAAGAAAATGGATCAACATCCATCGTTTAAATCAATTTTAGTCATTCCAACCGGAGGTGGAAAAACATTGACTGCTTGTTGGTGGCTATTAAACGGTGCATTAAATAAAAGAAAAAAAGTATTATGGCTTGCTCATAGGCAGCTACTACTAGAACAAGCCATCAAAGCGTTTGAATTAAATGCCTATGCTGATGTAATGACTGAACGCCTGGAGTTTAGTTATCGCGTGATTTCTGGTGTTCATCAATCTGCAACGATGATTAAACCAACTGATGATTTATTGATTGTGAGTAAAGATAGTCTAGTTAAAAATATTAAACAATTGAATCGTTGGTTAAAACAAGAAAAAGAATTATATGTAGTTGTAGACGAAGCACATCATGCGAGTGCGCCAACTTATGAAAAGATTTTAAATTATCTTAAAGAAAAAGTTCCAAATCTTAAATTATTAGGACTAACAGCAACCCCTTTTCGAAGTGATGCCCGCCATCTAAGTGACATTTTTCCAGATGATATTGCGTATAAAGTGGATTTAACCGATTTAATTAAAAGAGGAATTTTATCCCTTCCTCATTTTGAAGAATGTCAAACCGATTTAGTATTAAACTTAACAAAAGAAGAGCAGCAACGCTTAGAATTTGAAGACTGGATTCCAACGGACATAGCTATTAAAATGGCAAAGCATAAATTAAGAAATGCCTTGATTGTCAAACAGTATAATTATCAAAAATATGGCCAAACGATTGTTTTTGCGATTAATCGAATTCATGCAGTTGTGTTAAAAACATTATTTGAAAAAGCGGGTGTTAAATGTGGGCTGATTATTTCCCGGGAAACAGATGATGTGTTGGAAATGAAACAGTTCGGTTTAGAAAACAAAGCAACGATTAAAGCGTATCAAATAGGTGAGATTCATGTGTTGATTAATGTAAATATATTAACAGAAGGGGTGGACTTACCACAAACTCAATCTGTTTTCTTAACAAGGCCGACAACATCTGCTGCGCTAATGACACAGATGATTGGTCGTGCTTTACGTGGAAGTAAGGCAGGAGGAACAGATGACGCCTATATTGTCAGTTTCATTGATGATTGGCAAGACAAAATTACTTGGATTAATGCTGAAACATTAATAAATTCCGAAAAAGAAATAAGTGAAAATCAGGAATCTAATGAAAGTGAAAAGCTTTATGAACGTATGTCTTTTGCTAAGTTAGAAGAATTTATTCATTTTTTAGATGCAAGTGTTGATACACATCAATTAGAAGCTATTCCGTTTATGAAACGTGTTCCACTAGGGATGTATGCTTTTACGTTGGTCGATCGTGGTATTGAAAGAAGTCATCAAATTTTAATTTATGATAGTACGAAACGACGATACGAACATTTAATTGCACAACTTCCTAAATTTTTTGAATATCATCAAATTCAAGGAGGAATTACATCGTCTAAGTTATTACAAAAACTCACGGATATTTGTGCAAGGCGTTGCTTTTTAGGAACGATGATTCCAAGTTATGATGAACGAGATATTAAAGCTTTACTAAAATATTTTAGTGTGCATCAAGAAGCACCGCCATTTATTTTGTTTGATCAAATGAATCGCGAACGCGTGGATTTAGAAAAAGTAGCTACTTATATTGTTCATCGAAACTTAACACGATCGCAACAAAAGGAATATATCGATCAACTATGGTCGGATCCAGAAGCGTTATTCTCTGTTTATTTTCATAAAAAAGCATTTTTTATTCGACAGCTAAATATTGAATTGAGAAAGTTAGTAGAGGGTGAGCCTAATGGAATTTAATGTACACGATATTGCGTTCTTTTTATCAATAGCAGATTTACCTTATTTACAAGAGCGTGAACTCATAAAAAAAATATATGAAAATTTACGTTGTCAGGAATCACTTTCAACGTTTATGTTTAAAATTGATGAGCAATTAGAACAGCTTGACTCTCAGGTAATAAAAGAAATAAGTGAAATAGAATCAAAGGTGAAATGTAAGTTAGTCAGTTGCCACTTTGAAAAAGATATGGCACACTATTTAAAAGTCATGAAACTTAGGATACAGTATACGGAGATTCATTATGTGAAAATTAAGTTGCGTACCCTTCTAAAGCAGTTAGGATATAAGAGGCGTAGTGATAAGTTACTTATGGAACTTAATGAGATGTTTCAGCACTTAGATCTAGTTCTTTATAAAAAAGGCGGAATATTGAGTCATGTATCTGAATTTTCACTTGATGAGTTTATGACGATACGATTAAGGAGTGATAAAAATGTTGAAGGAGCAAATTAAATCATATGTTCCAACTAATGAGCAAGAAGCACAAGATCAAAAAGTAATGCTTAATTATATTAATTTGTTTAAACATAATATTTTGACAAGAGAAAATGAGTTCGCTCATTTCACAAGTTCAGGATTTATTTTAAATGAAGCAAAGGATAAAGTTTTAATGATTTATCATAATCTTTATAATAGTTGGGCTTGGACGGGTGGTCATGCTGATGGTGAAGTAGATTTTTTAGAAGTGGCTATAAAAGAAGCGAAAGAGGAAACAGGTGTCATACATATTCGTCCATTAACTGATGAGATTATGTCTTTAGATATTTTACCAGTCTGGGGGCATATGAAAAAAGGAAGTTATGTAAGCTCACATCAACATTTGAATGTGTCTTATTTATTAGTTGCTGATGAATTAGATGTGCTTCGTATTAAAGAAGATGAGAATAGTAATGTAGGTTGGATTCCTGTTGAGGAGATTGAACAATATTGCCAAGAACCACAAATGATCCCGATTTATAAAAAGTTATTACAACGTGCAAGAAAATTAACAAAAAGTGAGTTGTAATAAATATCAGGTGAAAGCTTAGAGATTTGTCTCTAAGCTTTTTAACTTGACAGATTGTAATATTAAGTGCGACACATAAAAAAACTCATAAATAGGATCTTT
>JAUMTV010000138.1 GCA_030531025.1 Turicibacter sp. | reverse complement strand
CTATAGTCCAGATAAAAATTTTCTATGAAGAAAATTTATCTGGACTTATATAAATGATGGGGAAGAAAGTTACTAACTCCTATCGCGCGTATTTTTCCTGCTGTATAAAGCTCCTCAAATGCTTTCCATGTCCCTGCGTTTGCTTCTTGCCAATGATGACGATGCATAATCGGATTAGGCCAATGAATTAAATATAAATCTAAGTAATCCATCCCTAATTCATTTAATGTCTTATCAAAAGCAGCTAATGTTTGTTCATAACCATGATCCGGATTGTTTAACTTACTCGTCACAAAAACTTCTTCTCGCTTAATCCCGCTACGTGCAATGGCTGCCCCTACACTATGTTCATTTCTATAAGCTGCTGCCGTATCAATATGGCGATATCCAAGTCGTAAAGCATGAGTCACAGCATCTGCTGTCTCTTTCCCACTTTTAGCTTGCCATGTTCCAAGCCCAATACAAGGAATTTGAACACCATTAGATAACATATAACAATCTGTTAAAGACTTCATTCATTTTTCCTCCTAAATTAAACTATTGTTAGTTTATCCCAAAAGAAAAATTAAACTCACTTCAAGCTCTCTTTTCATATAAAAAGGAGCCCTTGTCATAAGGGCCCCTCTTTAATGACTATAATTCTTTTGAACGTTCAATCGCACGTTGTTTAAAAATTTGCATTTCTTTCATTAATGCATCTTTAATATTGTCTTGATTAAAAATAGATTGCTTTTCTTTTAACACACGTACCCCATTAATCCAAACGCTATCCACATTTGAAGCATTCGCACTATATACAATAGCTGAATATGGGTCATAAATTGGGAACATATTTACCGAGTGTGTTTCAATCAAAACAAGATCTGCTTTTTTCCCAACTTCTAGTGAGCCAATCTGTTCATCCATCTTTAAAACTTTAGCTCCTTCAATGGTAGCTAACTTTAAAATTTCTTCGGCTTTAAATAATGAACGATCTTTGTAATGTGTTTTTTGTGCATAAACAGCTGTTTTCATTTGAGTAAATAAATCGAGTGTATTTCCACTACTTGGTCCATCTGTTCCAAGGCCAACAGCAATTCCATGTTGTACCATTTCTTTGACAGGGGCAATCCCTTTTCCTGCTTTCATATTAGAACCTACACAATGCGCTATACTCGTCCCACGCGCTGCCATTAACTTCATGTCCTGTTCATTCACATGAATACAATGAGCAGCCACTAAACGATCACTTAGCACACCAATTGAATCTAAATACTCCACAGGTGTCATATTATACTTTTCATGAAACTCCGTCATTTCATAATCCATTTCAGCGACATGCATAGAAACTAACGTATCATGTGTCTTAGCGATGTCATGAGCCGCCTTTAATGCATTGGCGTCATTTGTATTAGTTGCATGAGGTGCAATGATTGGCGTCACTAATTCATGTGATTTCCACTTACGAATAAAATTCTCACTATACGCAAGCCCACCATAAGCTTCCTTGCAATCACACGTTGGAAAATTAATAACCGTCTCCCCAAGAACTCCACGCATCTGCATCTCATCACACGCACGTGCCACTTCATCTTCAAAGTAGTACATATCTAAAAACGTCGTCACTCCATTACGCTGCATCTCTAAAATACCATAGCGTGCCGCTTCATAAACTAATGGTGCATTCATACATTCAATTTCAAGTGGAAATAAGTAACGACGAAGTCGATCCGGACAATCATCACCTAATGATCGAAAAGGAATCATTGAAACATGAGCATGTGTATTAACCATCCCTGGAATCAGTAGACCACCCGCCGCATCAATGACCTCATCCACACCTTCTCCTAATAATGCATCATGATCACCTACATAAGTAATTCGATCATCTTCTATGATTAACATTCCTTGTGGATAAGTTGATAGCGCTTCATCCATTGTTAAAATCCAAGCATTTTTAATTAAGGTCTTCATGATATACCTCCTCAATTAATGGAATTATTTTTTGTGTTTTTGTCTTAATCACTCCAACATCTGTGACTTTTAATTCAGGTGAAACAGGAAGAGATAATGTTGAGAAAGACATAATTTCATTATCATGTTGATAACCTAATTGCTGCATTGCTAATCGAACTTCTTTTAGTTGTTGAGCTAATACTTCAATTGGTTGGGCACTGACAATCCCACCTATCTCAAGCAATGCTTTAGCGACTACACGTCCTTCGTGTACGACGACATAACCCCCTTGCATGTCACAAATCGTTTGTTGAGCTAACATCATATCTTCAGTATGATTTCCCATGACCATCACATTATGATGATCATGTGCCCAAGATGTTGCAATAGCTCCACGCTTATTAATTGGCGCATCTAATAAAGCATGTGCAATATTATTATTTTTTCCATAACGCTCATAAATCGTTAATAAACAAAGATTAGCTGCCTGATAATCAAGTTGTCCTTCTTTAATCATGACTTCTTTTTGAATATGTTTAGTAAACGTTGAATGAGGTTGTGTTTGAATGACATTACAGATGGCTTTTTTTCCAGACACTTTAATCGTGAAATCTTCAAGTGTTGCTTTCTTACATTTAATTGATTCATAAAAGTGCGATGGAAATGTTTGATCGTGCTTTTCCTTATATGTGAAACCTTGACTAAAGACACATTCACCGTTTTTATAGACCGAATGAATCGTAAACTGATTTAAATCACTTAAAATAATAAAATCAGCTAAACGTCCTGGTGCAATCATTCCTCGATCTTCTAAATGCATACGTCGTGCAGGGGTATAAGTTGAACAATAAATAGCTTTTTCAACTGACATCCCTAATGAAACAGCTAATTTAATCATTTCATTTAAGTGCCCTTTCGGCAATTTATCAGCCATGACATCATCTGTCACAAAGGCGAAATAGTCATAAAAATGATGTTCCATTAACGTTTGAATTGTTTCTTTCGTCATGGACTTCTTTTGAATTTCTAAGAACATCCCACTTTTAATTTTTTCCAAAATACTTTCTGGTGTTTGTTGAGTATGATCAGCCGTCACACCTGCTACAATAAAATCAGCTAAATCTTTACCAGTAATTTTAGGACAATGACCTTCAATTGGTAAAGATGGTTTAAGTTCTTGGCAAACTTTAATAATTTCTTTAATCGTTGATGTTTCTTCTTTGCATAAATCTTGAAAGTTCATCACTTCCCCAAGACATAAAATATTTGGATTTTGAAGAAGTGTTGTGACTTCATTCACACCGATGAATCCACCTGTTGTTTCTAACTGCGGTGACGTTGAAGGAACAGAAGAAGGAATTCCATAAAAAATATCCAATGCAGTTGCATTGGATAAAAATGATTGAATCCCTTCAAGTCCAAACACATTTGCAATCTCATGAGGGTCAGCGACAACCGTCGTGACCCCATGAGGTAAAACTGCTTCGGAAAAACGTGAAGGTAAAGTCATAGAACTTTCAATATGCATATGAATATCAATTAAGCCTGGAATCATCCATTTGCCTGTTCCATCAATCACTGATTCATTTGTAACCGATAATGAATCAGCAATATAAGCAAAACGTCCATTCTTAATTAATACATCTTTTATTTCAAATTGTTGTGTAAATGTTTGATAAACTGAAATATTTTTTATGATCATATCCATATTGAATCCTCCGTTTTAATTAACGATTAACAATACGGTTCCATTGATCAATCCAGTTATTTAATAATGGATTAACGAATGAATAGTTAATAACTTTAGCGTTCTCTGCTGCTTCACCGTAAGTTTTGTTTTGTGCCACTTCTTCAGTTAATACAACATCTTTGTTAGTTGGTGCTTCATTTAAGCTAACTGCTGTTGCACTTTGTAACTCTTGGCTTAAACGCCAGTTAACATATTCATAAGCTAATTCTTTATTTTGAGAATTTTTATTAATATCAATTGTGTTGAAGTTAGCATACGTTCCTGATGCAGGGACAACGAATTTAACATTTGGTTGTGCTTGCTCAATTGTAGGGATTCCGAAATCTCCAACAACTGCAACTGCAATTTCACCTGATGCAAACATATTTGCTAAGTCACTAGATTTTGCATACGTTTTAACAATATTTGGTTTTAACTCTTCTAATGCTTTAAACGCAGCTTCACCTTGATCTGCTTCAATATCTCCATTTGCAAAATCATTTGCTACATAAACCATAGCTGGTCCAAATGTTGTTGTAATATCTGGGATTGAAACTTTACCTTCTAATGCTGGATTCCATAAATCAGACCAGTCATTAATTTCAAATCCAACAGCGTCTGGGTTATAAATAATCCCAATACTATTCACTGTATAAGCAGCTCCAAATCCGTCTTCAGCTAATTTTGCTGCTGGCTCAATTAATGAAGCAGCGTTTGGAACTTTTGAATAATCGATTGATTCGAATAATCCAGCTTCATATCCATTAGCTGCTGCTGATTGCGATAACTCAACGATATCAACTCCAGCATTTGGGTTATTAGCTAATTTAGTGTAACGTTCATTTGTTCCACCAACTTCTAATACTAATTCGCAATCGAATTTTTCTTCAAATGGAATTTTAACTTCTTGTTCCCATACATCTTGGCTTAATCCCCAAGTTGAAACAACTAATTGTTTTTTTCCTGAACCTTCTGTCTCATTTCCTGAACATCCAGTTACAAGTGCTAATGCCATTGCAGCTCCTAATGCTAATTTCCATGTCTTTTTCATACTTCTCATTCTCCTCTTTACTTGTTTAAACTAAAACGATTTTATTAGCTGGAAGATGTAATGTTAATTCATCATTAATCTCATAAACATCTGCTCCATCATGATTTACAACAATTTTTCCGACTTTTGTTTGAACTTCATACTGATAGCTCTTACCTAAGAACGTACGAACTTGAACTACACCTGTTAAACAATTTTCTTTTTGTTCTTTAACAATCTCGATATCATCTGGGCGGATGGTTCCAAGTGTTGCCTTCGTCTCAGGTAATTCTGCTACTGTAAATGTTAAGTCCTCGCTTAAGAATGTGTTACCTTCTTGGTGCTTCATCGGAATAAAGTTTTCAAATCCAATAAAACGAGCAACAAACTCTGTTTTTGGTTTAGCATAAATATTTTCAGGTGTATCGTATTGCTCAATAACCCCTTTATTCATGACAGCGACACGATCAGAAATTGCAAAGCATTCTTCTTGATCATGTGTAACAAAGACTGTTGTAATTCCTAATGCTTTTTGAATTCGTTTAATCTCAACACGCATTTGAATGCGAAGTTTTGCATCTAAGTTACTTAATGGTTCATCAAGTAATAATAATTTAGGTTCGATGACTAAGGCACGTGCTAATGCAACACGTTGACGTTGCCCACCTGATAATTGTTTTGGTAAGCGATCTTTATACTCTAATAATCCACAGACTTCTAACATGTGATCGACTTTTTCTTCGATTTGTTTTTTGTCCATTTTACGAAGCTTCAATCCAAAAGCTACGTTATCTTTTACAGTTAAGTGAGGGAATAAAGCATAGCTTTGGAAAACTAAACCGAAGTTACGTTTATGAACTGGAATCTTAGTAAAGTTATCACCATCAACTAAGAAGTCTCCATCTGCTATATCAATAAAACCTGCTATGACGCGTAAAGTTGTTGTCTTACCACATCCACTTGGACCAAGTAAAGACACTAACTCACCTTCTTGCATCTGTAAATTTAATCCTTTTAAAATATCATTTTTTCCATCATAAGTGACGCGAATATCATTTAATTCTACGAATGCCATGGTGTCTCCTCCTATTTTGCCAATGAATTAATTCCAAGTGTTTTTTCTACGATAAACATGATAATAATTGTTGCCACCATTAATAAGACTGAAACGGCTGATACCGTTGGGTCATAATAATATTCAATATAGTTCATTAATGCTGTTGGTAAGGTTGAAATACCAGGTCCTGTTAAGAACATTGAAACTGGAATATTATTGAATGAATTAATGAAAGCTAATAAGAAACTTGAAATAATTCCACTTGAGATGTTTGGTAAAACAATCTTAAAGAATGTCTGGATTTTATTACATCCTAAACTCCAAGCCACTTCTTCAATCGAGAAATCAAATTGCTCTAGTGATGCTCCCACGATTCGAATAATATAAGGTAAGACAACTAAGAAATGTCCAAATAATAACCCTTGAAAAACTGGTAATCGAAGTTTAATCACTAAAAATTGGAATAAGGCATATCCAATGACAATCCCAGGAACGATTGTTGGAGATAAGAAAAAGCTTTTTAATAACTTCTTCCCTCTAACTGAGTAACGTGACATCCCATAAGCAGCAGGAATCCCAATGACTAACGCAATTAAAGTTGATATAAACGCTAGTTTAAAACTTAAATAGAAAGAATCCATAAATGTTTTTGACGTTAATGCCTTAACGAACCAATCAAATGTAAATCCTTTAATCGGAAACGAGATTGTATTTTCTGTTCCAAAAGCAGTGACCGTAATAATAACTAATGGAAAGAATAAAAAAGCAAAAACGAACATTGAAATTAATGTTAACATTTTATGTTTACGCATCTAGTTCACCTCGCTTATCTATTCTTGCAGCTACGAAGTTTAATCCCTTCATAACAATCAGTGTCGCTACGATCATAATCGCTGCAATTACACTTGCACCTGTCCAATCATTTAAGGCCATGGCACGTTGATAGATTAAAGTTGGTAAAACTAATGCTCTGTTACCACCTAAAAGCTGTGGCGTTGTGTATGCTGTTAATGATCCAGTAAAGACAAGAACTGCTCCTGTAATCATTCCTGGAACACTCATCGGTAAAACAACTTTCATAAAAGCGGTTAAACGATTAGCTCCTAGGCTTTCAGCTGCCTCCATCATATCGTTATCAATATTATCCATTACCCCAACTAAAGTAATAATCATAATTGGTAAGAATAAATAAATTGTTCCGATTAAGACAGCAAACTCAGTATAAAGCATACTAATTGGCTGTTCAATAACACCTAAGCTCATTAATGCGTTATTAATAATCCCATTTTTCCCTAGGATATTAATCCAAGCAAAACTACGAACAACTGAGTTCGTTAATAATGGGAAGATAGAAATTGCAATTAATAAACCTTTCCATTTTGTTGAACAACGAGAAATAAAATATGCGGTCGGCACTCCAAATAGTGTACAAACCAAGGTAGCAATCAAGGAGATTTTCAGCGTTCGATAGAAAATCTCTAAATAGTACTCATCCTGGAAGAATGAAATATACTGATTTAAAGATAATCCGTTACTAAAGATTGTTGGCCATAAGATTGAACATAATGGCAACATTAAAAATAATAATAATAGGACGAATCCTGGAACCATTAAAACATAAGCTGAATTTTTCTTCATGTAGTTACCTCCTTGCGATAGAACGAATGGCCTGTTCTATCTCTTCTCATAGTCCGATTTTTTACGGAAATCGGGTAGAAACTTACGCACCATATTTGCGTTATATATGAAAATAACCTTGATAACCAAGG